>NZ_JALOAA010000048.1 GCF_023229025.1 Sulfurimonas sp. | reverse complement strand
TTTTAGAGTATAAAAATTCAATAACAAATGTTTTACATGTAGATGAGATGCAAAAACTCCCGGAAATTCTTATAAACCATGAAGAGTCAAGTGCGACTATCCATCTTTTTGAAGAGGAGAGGGATAGCGTAGTTGCTATACTCTCTCCAATTGCTCAAATGTATGATCTTAGAATTGAGGTAGTGGAACTTATAGAGGGCTGGCTAAGAGTGGAAATCAGAAGCAAGAAGTATGGAAATATATCTAAGTTCATATCCTCAGCCAAACAGCTTCTGCCAAATAGAGTTGTTGCCGCAACAAATATAGTGACATACATAATAGAAAAACTATCATCAAAAAATAAAAAAATTGCTTTTGCAGAGAGTTGCACCGGAGGGCTTTTAAGCTACTATTTTACGAAAAACAACGGCGCTTCAAAAATCTTAGAAGGCTCTTTAGTGACATATTCAAACGCTATTAAAGAGAATTGGCTTGGAGTAAATCCTAAAACACTACAGGAGTACGGCGCGGTAAGCAGCGAGGTTGTTGCCCAGATGAGTGATGGTGCACTAAGCGTAAGCAGTGCTGATTACGCTATTTCAATAAGTGGAGTAGCAGGTGATAGTGGCGGAACTAAGTACAAACCTGTTGGGACGGTATATATAGGTCTAAGAACTAAAACAGAGCATAAAGAGATTCGACTAAACTTAATTGGAGATAGAAACTATATCCAGCATCAAAGCACTCTTTTTGCGATTAAAATGTTGCTATTAATGGACAAAGAGATGTTTTTTTAAATTTTATATCTTTTTATCTTGACAATTAAAACCTATTTGCATATAATTTCGACCTCTTAACAAATAGAGGAAAATGTCTTGTTAGCTCAGCTGGTAGAGCACGTCACTTTTAATGATGTGGCCGATGGTTCGAATCCATCACAGGACACCAAAGCGGTGGTAGTTCAGTTGGTTAGAATACCTGCCTGTCACGCAGGGGGTCGCGAGTTCGAGTCTCGTCCACCGCGCCATTTTTTGATAATTTGCACGCAATATTTCGCTCACATACTTTAAGTATGCTACGCAAAATTTTACGCACAACTAATTCAAAAACACAATTTTAGGGCGTTTAGCTCAGTTGGTAGAGCGCTACCCTTACAAGGTAGATGTCACTGGTTCGAGTCCAGTAATGCCCACCATTTTGATTATTTGCACCAAAACTTCTAACTCACATACTTTTAGTATGCTTCGCTAGAACTTTAGGCACATTTAATGCAAAAAAACTTAGTTTTTTTACAAAGCCTTTTGTTTAAAATGAAAGTGACCCTTTCGTCTAGTGGCCAAGGACACTATCACTTCATGGTAGGGACAGAGGTTCAAATCCTTTAGGGGTCGCCATAATATAATTAAGGGCGCTTAGCTCAGTTGGTAGAGCGCTACCCTTACAAGGTAGATGTCACTGGTTCGAGTCCAGTAGTGCCCACCATTTTTTGATTATTTGCACTTCAGCTTTTAGCTCATGTACTAATGTACACTTCGCTAAAAACTTCAGCACAACTAATTCAAAAAACAACAATTATTTATTAAATTCTTGATTTTTGTTTTAATCAAGGCGGGTTCTTGAGTGAATGAGGAGCATAGTTGGACTATGTGACAATTGAGCGAAAGGTTCTAACGCAGAGAAAAGCAAAAAGCATAATTTTATGCGCGGTGGTAGTTCAGTTGGTTAGAATACCTGCCTGTCACGCAGGGGGTCGCGAGTTCGAGTCTCGTCCACCGCGCCACTACATTTTAGATTTTCCTATAAAAAACTTTTAGTTCCCCGTCCATCATACATATCTTTATACCTAAATGTTATAAGATTTTGCATAATTGCAAAGAGAATAATAAAATTTAAAAAACTGCTCCCACCATAGCTAAACATGGGTAGAGGAATACCTACAACAGGAGCATATCCAATTGTCATTGAAATATTTATTGCCATATATATAAAAAGCATAAACGATATAGAGATTGTTACAACTTTAATGTAGTAATCATTATAAAATAGACTTAAGCTAAAGAGGTGCAAAATAAGCATAACATATATAAGAATAATCCCAAGAGCTCCTAAAAAACCGCTTCTCTCAACAAGGTAAGCAAAGATAAAATCACTTGTAGATATAGGAAGAAATCGCATTTGTGTCTGTGTGGCTTCATCTTTTGATTTGCCTGTAAGACCCCCTGAGCCAATAGCTATCATTGACTGCTGAACGTGATAAGATGGTTTTTCGCTAAGAAAATCTTTAACCCTTGTCTTCTGATAATCATGTAGTAGAAATTTGTAGGCAATAGGGGAGAGGAGAAGGATTGAACTAATAATAACTGCCCATATTTTCCAATATACGCCAATAAAAAAGAGTACACCATACCCAATTAGAAGAAGAATCAAGGCAGTTCCTAAATCAGGCTCTTTAGCAATCAGGATAAATGGAAGAAGTATATAAAAACTGATTTTGAGAAACTCTTTTACTCTATATCCGCCTATTGGAGGAGGATTTCTATAAATAAGGTAAGCAAGCATTAAAATAAGGGCAGGTTTTACAAACTCAGAGGGTTGAATAGTTGCATTGATAAGGGGTATATCTATCCATCGCTGTGCCCCAAGTCTGGCATGACCAAAAAACTCTACTGCTAAAAGAAGTGCTATGTTTATCCAATAAATAAGCGGAATAACCCAACTCATTCTGCGTATCGGAAGTAAAAAAATGCCTAAAAAGACGAAGACAGAGACTCCAACATAAGCAATCTGTTTTTGTCCAAGAGTAGGTACGACTTCATTAATAAGCCAGTTTGAAGTAATAATAAGCGGTATTATTAAGATAATAGAAAAAAAATCAAATTGTGCTAAAATACGCTTATCAATTCTCCACAAATTTGAAACTCCATTAAAATTTTAGAAATTGTAACATAAAGGTTAGTAATATGAATAAAACCCAGAGTTATATTTGCGAGAATGTAGAACGCCTTGATACGTTTCTAACATCGCAGATAGGTCAAAGTCGCTCACAAATTGCAAATCTTATTAAAAAGGGGTGTGTGGAAGTTGACAAAAAAGTAGTTTCTCGTAGTGGTGCTAAGCTAAAAGAGGGGCAGACGGTTAAGGTAGAGTTTCCAAAAATAGAGATAAAACCTGTACCTGATATTGATTTTGATGTAGAGGTGCTTTATGAAGATGATGATGTTTTGGTTATAAACAAGCCAAGCGGACTTATCGTTCATCCTGCACCAAGCGTTAATGAGGCAACGCTTGTTGATTGGCTCAAATACAGAGGTGTAAGACTCTCAACAATAAGTGCAGAAGAGCGCAACGGGATAGTGCATAGGCTCGATAAAGGTACAAGCGGAACTATGGTTGTGGCAAAAAATAACGCTTCGCATGAATTTTTATCTAAACAGCTTCAAGATAAGAGTATGGGAAGATACTATCTAGCAGTTATAACTCCCCCTTTAAAGGATGAGTTGACAGAGGTGGAGATTCCTATTGCAAGAAGTCTAAATAATAGACTAAAGATGGCATGTTTAGAGCATGGAAAATATGCAAAGACGCTTTTTAAAAATCTCGCCCTAAGTAGTGATGAAAAAAATCAACTTGTTGCATGTAAACTTTTTACGGGAAGAACGCATCAGATTCGTGCTCATTTAGAGAGTAAAAATCGTCATATTATAGGCGATGATATTTATGCTCAAAGCCCTAAACAAGAGAAGTCGGAACGCATCTTGCTTCATGCATACATAATCTATTTTATTCATCCAAAGAGTAAAGAGAGAGTTACATTTTCTGTATTGCCGGATGCACAAATGATGAACTATATAAATAAAAAATTTAATACGGAGCAAATAGATGAAGTTATGGAAACTAGTTACATTATGCACAGCTTCGCTGCTGATTCTTAGCGGCTGTGGTGTAAAACCTACACCAAAAAAAGATGCGGTTATTGACGATACGCTGCCTACTGTAAAGCTTACAAAAAACGGGACAATTGTTGATATTAACGCAATAGCACTTGAGTGGGAACCTATAGGAGACCCGAGAGTAGAGGGTGTCTATATATATAAGGTAAATCTAGATGAAGTAAGAGAGAATGAGAATGACTATTATGATACTGTTGATAATCGTTTTTCTACACACTATCTAGATACAAACATCAAAGCAAACTCAAAATATGGATACTATTTTAAGACATATAGTGAAAAAGCAGAGTCAAAAAAGAGTAATATTGTCACATTGACATCTCTTACAAATCTGGAGTCGGTAACTTGGATTCATAGTATAGACTCTATGCCAAGAAGTGCAAAAATAATTTGGCGACCCCACAGCAATGAAAAAGTAAAATCTTATATTATTCAAAGAAGAACACTTGAAGATAGCAAATGGGTCGATATAGCTACCATCAATGGGCGATTAAATGCTGAGTACATAGATAAAAACCTAAAAGACAATTTTACATATAAGTACCGTATTCGCGCGCTTACTTTTGATAATCTCATCTCAAATCCTAGCCAAGAAGTTAATGTAGTAACAAAAGAGCTGCCAAAAGAGATAACGCAAATCACAGCCTCTACTGATTTGCCAAGAAGAGTAGAGATTAGGTGGGAGAAGAGTGACGCTCCAGACTTTTTAGTTTATAGAGTATATAGATCATCTGATATCAATGGAAAATATAAGATGATAATAGATACTAAAAATAACTCATACGTTGATTTGATAGAGGAGGACGGCAAAGAGTATTTTTATAGAGTCAGCGTTTTTGATAAAGATAAACTAGAGAGTGTCTATAGTAATCACTCTGTTTTAGGAAAAACCATGATTAAGCCAGAGACTCCCTCAATGGTTGAGGCAAAACTTACTGACGGTAAAGTTTTGTTGTCTTGGAATAGTTCAGACCCGAGAGTCAAGAGTTATAATGTACAAAAAAGATATAAAAAGAGTATTATAGAGAGCTCGATTGAAGATTTTGAAAATGTACGTGGATCTAAGTTTATAGACTCAGAGATTGAAGCGGGTAAGACTTACTACTATAGAGTTTTTGCGGTTGATGCAAACAATATTAAATCAGAACCAAGTATAGAGATTGAGCTAAAGATTGATGAAAATACAATAATTAAACATTCTAAAAAAACAGAGAAGGTTTTTCAACAACAAAACTATGAAGCTCCAGCAGAGACAAAAGAAGACATAATAGTACCAGTACAAGATTTTAACTAAAACGAGAATGAATGCCGCATCTACATATAGAAGAGTTTAAGGAGATAGAGTTTCCCTCTAGTAAAGATGGAGTCTCATTTGATTTTATAGCAGACAATATAAATCACAAAGAGGAGAGGCTCATCTCTGTTAAAGTAGAAGATGACGAGTTTTTTTTACTAGTTAAAAATGAAGAGGGGAGAAATCTTTTAAAGAGCGATAAGCTAACAAGACCGGCTTCAACATATAATGTTCATAAAGCGCTTGCAACTTACGCAAAAGCTGCCAATATAAATGTCATCTCATCAAATGTGCCTCAAAATCAAAAAAACATTCATCTTCAAGAGATAACGGCTTTAAAAGATATAAGCTATTTTGCGCAAAATTTTCCAAAAGATAGAGAGATTCGTATAGAGGTCGGCTTTGGCTCCGGTCGTCATCTTCTGCATCAAGCGCTAAGCAATCCAGAGGTGCTTTTTATAGGGATAGAGATTCACCACCCCTCTATAGAGCAGGTTTTAAAGCAGATAAAAATTAAAAATATTGAAAATATTCTTCTGCTTAGTTATGATGCAAGACTTTTCATGGAGCTTGTCCCTTCAAATATAGTAGATAAAATTTATGTTCATTTTCCCGTTCCATGGGATAAAAAACCGCATAGAAGAGTGATATCTACTACTTTTATAGAAGAGGCTAGGCGTATACTAAGAGTAGGCGGAACTCTGGAGCTAAGAACAGATAGTGAGAACTACTACGCTTACTCATACAGCACTTTTATAGAGTTTGACAGAACCACTCTTCATATAAGCAAGAACAAAGATATTGCAGTAAGTAGCAAGTATGAGGATAGATGGAAAAAGATGCAGAAGAATATTTATGACTTAAGCATGATAAATGATGAGGAGTCTTTAGAGCTAAATATTGAGGGAAGTTTTGATTTTTTAGATATTAATTTATTTAAGGATAATATACTAAAGCTTCATAAAGAGGTTCATAAATTTGATGGCGGATTTATCCATTTTGAGAGAATATACATGCTAGAAGATGGCGTAATGCTTCGTCTCTCTATGGGCAGTTTTGATAAGCCGGAGCACCTCTATGTTATAGTAAAAGAGGATATGGCTTTTTACTATCCGGCACTTCCTCTAAAGTCAAAGAGCAATCTTTGTGCACACCAATTTTTAAACAAGGTTCTTCATGGATAAGGTTATAATAGCTAAAGATTTGTCACTCTCATATTCAAGTAGTGAAACCATTATAAATAAGGCCGATTTTTCTGTAAATTCAGGAAGTTTTGTATTTATAACCGGTGCAAGCGGAAGCGGTAAATCAACACTTCTAAAATCCCTCTTTGGTGCCCTAAAACCAAAACAAGGCTCACTTGTAGTCGGCGGAGTTGAGTTAAAAGGTGTCTCACGCTCAAAGCTTAACTTTTTAAGGCGTCATATAGGAATTGTTTTTCAGGATTATAAACTTGTAAAGGAGTGGACAATTGATAAGAACATTATGCTTCCGCTCTTAATTAACGGTTACGTAAAAAATGTTGCAAGCAATCAGGTAGATAAGCTTTTAAAACATGTAAGATTAAACCATCAGTCCGGAAAATTTCCGCTTGAACTTAGCGGTGGCGAGCAGCAAAGGGCTGCAATGGCAAGAGCGTTAGCTCATAATCCGGTTTTGATTTTAGCAGATGAGCCAACCGGTAATCTTGATGAGTACTCCTCGCAACTAATTTGGAATCTGTTAGAAGGCGCAAATTCTCAGTTAAATACCACTGTAATAGTGGTAACACACAATATTCCAAAGACGCTAAATGTAGATTATAAGCATTTCCACATAGAGTATGGGAGCATTCATGAAGTCTGTTAGAAACCATCTCTCTCTTGTTATTGCACTTTTGAGTATTATCTTTTCAATGCAAGTCTATCTTATTGCGGAGCGTTCCATTGAAGCATATAGAGTAAATCTTGCACAAAACTACTCTGTCATTGCTGTTAGCAAAAAGAGATTGGAGCAAAATGAGATACTCTCTATAAACAACATTATCTCTGATGCCAAAGAGCTATCACCTGACTCTGTTATTGAGAAACTAGGCAGTGATATGAAGAGTTCAAACTTTGAACTTCTTAAACTTACTTTGCCTAAGTTTTATAAGCTAAGCCTAACCCATTATCCGACTCCCGATGAGGTTAAAAACTTAAGAAGAGATCTACTTAAAAATAGCTCTATAACAAAGGTAGAGGACTTTTCACACACTCATGATAAAACATATAAGCTTCTTTTGCTCTTTAAAAACGTAGTTGGGCTTTTTGCTATAGTTGTCTTTGTTGTTACTGTTTTACTTATTACAAAAGAGCTAAAAATTTGGCAGTATAAGCATAATGAGAGAATGAGCATTATGGGTCTTTTTGGTGCAGCTTTGTGGCTGCGCTCAGCAATTTTGTTTAGGCTGGCTATAGTCGATGCTCTAATAGCAACATTATTAGCTTTTGGTATCTTTACCTACTTAGCATCATCTCCTCTAATCTTAGAGCAGTTTGCCAATATTGGGATAAATATAGTCATATTTGATCAAGTTGATGACCTTTTACTTATCTTAGGTGTTGCCATGTCAATCTCTATACTTCTTGCATCACTAATTGTATTGGGTCATAAAGAAGAGGCATGATTCGTTTACTAATAATATTTGCATTAATATCTTCTCATTTATATGCAAAAACAAGTGTTGATGCCAAGATAAAAAAAACAAGTTCGGAAATAAGCTCTGTTGCCAAAAGCAAAGAGGAGATAAGCAAGAAAATGGATGAAATTGCTCAGGCTATACTGGAGCAGAGAAAAGAGATTGACACTCAGCATAAATATCTAAATAGATTAAAAAATGAGCTTCTTGAAAAAGAGGGCAGTCACAATGAGAATATCAAAGAACTAGAGGGGCTTAAAAGCTCTCAGACAAAGTTAAAAGAGGAGACGCAAGAGCTAGAAGAGGAGTTGGTGTTTACAATAGCTCAAAGCGTATCCTTATCTATCATACTTGAAGAGGAGTATAGTGCTAGTGCAGAGTCTCTAATGGAGTACGAAGTTTTAGAACTCATGCTTAAAAATGCCAAAGAGAAGATAAAAGATTTAAATGAAAAGTTTCACAACAACTCAAAAAATATAGATATATTAAATAAAAAAGTAACTTCTCTAGAAGAATCTATTAAAAATATTGATGAAAAGAGGAGGGAACTTCAAAAGACTAAAAAAGCTAATGAGGCATCTCTGAAAAAGTTAGAGAAAACAAAAATTTCTTACAAGAATAAGTTAAAAGATATTTTTAAAAAGCAAGACTTGCTAAAGAAAACCTTATCTAAATTAAACATCATAAAGATAGATGAGTTAAAAAAAGCCAAAGAGGAGGCAGCAAGAGCTAAAGCTTTTGATGCAAAGGAGATTATTTCAGAGGATAATCTGCCTAAAGTAAAAAATCATGGAAGTAGTTATCAGGCTGCTAAAACAAAAAAATACACAGGCCAAAAGACAATAGCGCCATTTGAGCCATATAAGATTACAAAAAAGTATGGAACTTATACAGACCCGATTTACGGCATAAAAGTCTTTAATGAATCAATATCCCTACAGCCAAATGAGAGAAATACAAAAGTCAAAACAGTCTTTAACGGCAAAGTTATATATGCGGATAGAACTCCGGTTCTTGACAATATTGTTATTGTTGAACATGACAATGGGCTCCATACAATATATGCAAACTTATCTCAAATAGCACCTGATATACGAAAGGGAAAAAAGATTAAAAAAGGGTACACAATAGGGCGCGTCAATGATGAACTTATCTTTGAGGTTACTCAAAAATCCTTTCATATTAATCCTATAAGACTTTTTCAGTAAGATTATAGAGAGTTTTAAAATATTTTAAAACTTTTTTTTGATATTATATTTATATTATAAAATAACAGTTTGCATTTGTGAGTTTTTATTTTAACCTTAAGTGTAAAAAGAGCCAACGATGAATGATAATATGGATACTGAGAGTCACAGAAAAAATGAGCTCTACTACAATCAGATGCTTAAAAATAGAGGAACAAAAAGAGCTCACAAAGAGAGAACCAACTCTGCAAGCCCCTCTTTCTCTTCACAAAAAGTAGAGTTTAGCGACTATGTTTTTGTTATAGAGGGGTATGAGGGTATCTTTTATACTCTATATTTTCTAACTGTTCCCTATATAACAGGCGCTATCTTTCTCTTTTTCTTTGTAGCAGGCGGAAATTATGATAATTTTAAGCTCATGGAGATGAATGCATTTTTAATTATTTGGCTAATAGGGTATGAGATAGTAGCAACTATTATTTTAATTGCTATTTTTATATCATTTTTAAAGTATGAGAAAGATTTAGATAAAAATAGCAAGCATCGAAATCACTACTAATTTTAGATATAATTTCAAAAAAAATTTATAGGTATGCGAAAAAATGAACTTTATTCAAACCCGCGGATGCGATGAAAACAGCCCAGAAAGTGTAACATTCTCAGAAGCCATACTAAGCCCAATTGCTTCATTTGGCGGTCTGTATGTGCCAAAGACTCTACCAGAGCTTGGCGAGAGATTTTTAACAAAACATTTAAACTCCTCATATAAAGAGCTAGCTTTTGATATGCTGGAGCATTTTGAGATAGATATTGAAAAAAATGTCATTAAAAAAGCGCTTACTCTTTATGATAAATTTGATACTCCAAAAAATCCGGTTCCTGTTGTAAAAGTCAAAGAGAATCTATATATAAGCGAACTCTATCATGGTCCAACACGTGCTTTTAAAGATATGGCACTTCAGCCTTTTGGTGTTGTTTTATCTTCAATTGCACAAAAAAGAAGCGAGCACTATTTGATTCTTGCCGCAACAAGCGGTGACACGGGTCCTGCAGCACTGGAGACCTTTAAAAACAGAGCAAATGTTCAGGTTGCATGCCTTTATCCGGAGGGCGGAACAAGCGATGTTCAAAGACTGCAAATGGTAACAGAAGATGCAAAAAATCTAAAAGTTATCGGGATTAACGGTGTTTTTGATGATGCGCAAAACGCACTTAAGAGATTGTTAGCTTCGAGTGAATTTAAAAAGGCATTAAAAGAGAAAAACATTCTTCTATCTGCTGCAAACTCCGTAAACTTTGGGCGTATTATTTTTCAGATAATTTACCATATTCACAGCTATTTAGAGCTTGTCCGCCAAGGGGCAGTAGAGATGGGTGAGAAGGTTTACCTAAATGTTCCAAGTGGAAATTTTGGAAATGCTTTAGGTGCATATTATGCATGGAAAATGGGATTGCCGGTAGAGAAAATAATTATCTCTTCAAATGAGAACAATGTTTTAACAAAGCTTATAAAAACAGGAAAATATGATTTAAGAGATTTAAAAGTCGTAAATACTACTTCTCCGGCAATGGATATACTCAAATCATCAAATATTGAGAGAATTTTGTATGATATGTTTGGTGCTGATAGAACAAAAGAGTTGATGCAGAGTCTTGAAGAGAATCACTTCTATGAGCTGAGAGCTGATGAACTTGCATCTCTTCAAAACTGTTTTGATGCAGATTTTTGTACCGGTGATGAGGGTAAAAAGTATATAAAAGATACCTTCCATAAACATGGCTACCTTATGGACCCACATACAGCTACATGTATGAAATCATATGAGACATGTTCAAAAAAAGATATAAAAACTATCGCGTACTCAACTGCAGAGTGGACAAAGTTCTCGCCTGTGATTGCAAATGCACTAACAGGAGAGGTTGATGGCGAAGATTTAAAAGCATTGCTTGCTATCTCCAAAGAGGCAAATCTCAAAATACCAACTATGATAAAAGAGCTCTTTAGTAAAAAAATCACTCAAAGCACTGTTATAGAAAAAGAGGATATCGAAAAAGAGATTTTAAGATTTCTCTAAATCATTTTTTAAACTATTTCTATTTTCTAGCGGTATAGTTATGGTGAATTTTGCACCGTAACTGCCGTTTACAACACTTAGTTTTCCTTTACAGTGATCTTCTACTATTATTTTTGACATGTATAGCCCAAGACCGGTTCCGTCTTTTGATTTTTTAGTGCTAAAGTACGGTTCAAAAATTTTATCTATTATATCTTTGGGGATACCTCCAGCGTTATCCTCAATAACTAACTCTGCAAACTTACCGCTTTTGTACCCTTCTATCCAGATTGTAGGATTTTGAGTCTTTTTTTCTACCAACACATCCTCTGCATTTTTCAATATATTTAAAAGTACCTGTTTGATTTCAGAAACATAGGTATTAACAAATATGTCATCCTCTATAGTGTTGTTATAGGAGATATGTTTTGCCTCTAATGTCGGGGCAATAATCTTAAAACTCTTCTCGACAATATCTTTTAGCTCTTGAACATGAAGCTCCTTGTCTGTTTTAAAAAAATCCCTAAAATCATCTATTGTTAAGGAGAGATGTTGAGCTAGCTCATCAATTGAGTTTAGTTTTTCTTGAAAAAAATCTGCTTTGTAGTTATCCATCATGATATCAAGAGAGAGCGTACCTGAGACTGCAGAGATAGATGCTAAGGGCTGTCGCCACTGATGAGCAATCATACTTACCATTTCGCCCATAGTTGCAAGTCTTGACTGGTGAATAATTTGCAGCGTTTTTTCTTCATTTTTAGCAACTTCAGCTGCAACTAATTCCTTGAGGTTTTTATTTATATCTCCAAGTTTTTTCGTTTTTTCTTTTATCTCTTTTTCAGCGGGCATAAATATAAAAATAGCTTGAGCAATTAGAAGAAAAATTAAAAGTACAAAAAGAACAATTTTTACTAGTAAGGTGTTTTTTATCTCCTCTTCACTCTCTTTTTGAACTTTTAAAACGTAATCATCTATATTTTTAATAAGTTTTTTGTACTGTACGCTAAGAAG
>NZ_JALOAA010000047.1 GCF_023229025.1 Sulfurimonas sp. | reverse complement strand
ATAGCTATATAACCCCTCTAAATATTTTGCCACACGACCATGATTATAATCTAGAGTAGCTATTAGTTCTGAAATAATAGCAACAGAGCGGTTTATCCAATAAACTCTCTTTTCAATATCTCCATCATTCATAGCCTTTTTAGCTTGAGCATTAAAACGAAGTACCCCTTCATACAACATCTCAATTAGCTTGGCAGGAGATTCTATCCCTACGTTATTTTGTGCATAAATATTATGAGCTACATTACCATACATATCAAATCCTTTTTCGCTGAGTAAACCCTCTTAGTCTCTTTCTATATCCTTATACATCGACATTTACAATACTTTCTTTAATGTTTTTATACAGAATTAGTTATTATTATTTTCTGATTCTATCATTTGTGTAAACATTGATGATGTATTGTTTAATTTTGCTATCATCGCATCATAAGCAGCATACTGTTTTTTTAGTATCTCATATCTTGCATCAAGCCTTTCTGTTGTTGTAACCTTTCTCTCTTCTAAAGCTTTTATGGACTCTGAAATAAAATCTTTATATTGATCGAGCGTTGCGTTATAATTTGCATATGCACCCACAATAGTTGACATTTCACCAAATATTCCGGTTACTTCAGTAGTGCTCATATCTGCATTTGTAAATGTGCCGCCTGAAAAAAATGCTTCAACATTTGATGAGTCCTCATCCATTTTTGCATTTAAAACAGTTTTGTCTATGCTCATCCTTCCATCTTCATCTAAATCAAAACCAAAGTCAGACATAGTACCTACGCCCCCGCCTACTTCATTAAACATATTTTCAATATCGCGTTTCATGCTTTTAATGGTACTCTCGCTAGAGAAAATTCCTCTCTCCTTGCTATCAGTACTTGATTTTGTCATTCTATTTAACTCTGATATTGCAGCATTGTACTTTTCAACAAAACTATCTATTTTCTCAAAGATGTTATCACGGTTTTGAGAGATACTTACAGTAGATGAACCGACCTCTTTGAGTGTTATATCAAGACCTGTAACTAAATCTGTTATATTATTGCTTGAACGGGTAATTGCTTGACCGTTAAAAGTAAACTCTGCATCAATAGCCGTCTGAACTGCAGTAAGCCCTGTTGTAAGACGAGTATCTTTTAGATTGCCGGTAGTATCCGTCATAGTTATATCTTGAGCGGTTCCGGTATCTACCGAACTTACAAATAGACGAAAGTCCGTGTCACTCACTTGTACTATCGTAGCATTTGCTTTATCGCCTGCCGTAGAATTTATAAGATTTTTCAAATCTTCAAGCGTTGTTGTAGCATCGTATGCTATAGCAAAATCCTGACCGTCTATATTTAAATTCATACTTCCGGCACCAGACGCTATTGTCTCTGTTTTTGAAGTAAAAGAACCTGATTGCTCTATCTGCTTTGTAGCTAATTTTGTTACATCTAGTGTAAAATCTTGAAGATCGCTATTAGCAGCAGCACTCACTTCAACAGAAGTCCCAGTAACTGTAGATGCACGCTCATCGTATAGGAGAGGTGTTTTTAAGGCGTCTATGCTATCAATAAGGTTAGTCATATTGGCATCTATAAGATCTAAAGCATTCTTCTTATCATTTTCGCTTGCCAACTCTAAATCTATAGGCTGAATAAATTTAGCATCATCAGCCTCTCTTAGCTGATCTAATACATCCTGTGTCAAGATACTTGAACCGACACCAAGTGAAGAAACACCCATGATAAATCCTTTTTATATAATTTTTTCATTATATTATATTCATTATACCTATATCGGTCAATAAATTTAATAATTTAATAAAATAGATAAAAATGTGTGGCACGCATATTGCTATTACTTTATGATAAAATCTACATTAAAAAACCAAAGAGAGTTGCTTTGAGTATATTAAATCTTATCGGTCGCGAAAAAGAGCTCTTTAGAGATGATATAAAAAAACATGAAAAAGAGCTTTCGCAAATCATCTCATCTTCCTCATTTCTTGTTATCGGCGGTGCCGGTTCTATCGGACAAGCAGTTACTAAGGAGATATTTAAACGTAATCCAAAAAAGTTGCATGTAGTAGATATTTCTGAGAATAACATGGTCGAACTTGTACGCGACATAAGAAGCTCTTTTGGTTATATTAAGGGTGAATTTGCCACATTTGCTCTTGATATAGGAAGTGTTGAGTATGACGCTTTTATAAAATATGATGGAAGATATGACTATGTGCTAAACCTCTCTGCACTCAAACATGTTAGAAGTGAAAAAGACCCTTTTACTCTTATGAGGATGATTGATGTAAATATCTTCAATACAGATAAGACCTTACAACAAGCAATCAACAATAAAGCCAAAAAATATTTCTGTGTAAGTACAGATAAAGCCGCAAATCCTGTTAACATGATGGGTGCAAGTAAACGAATCATGGAGATGTTTTTAATGAGAAAATCGTTACAAATCAACATCTCAACCGCAAGGTTTGCAAATGTAGCCTTTAGCGACGGCTCGCTTCTTCATAGTTTTAACCAAAGAGTCCAAAAAAAACAACCAATTGTCGCTCCAAATGACATTAAAAGATACTTTCTAACACCGCAAGAGAGTGGTGAACTCTGTATCATGAGCTGTATATTTGGAGAAAATAGAGATATATTCTTTCCCAAGCTAAACGAAAATCTGCACCTAATCTCTTTTGCAGACATTGCAGTAAAATACTTAAATAGTTTAGGATACGAGCCATACTTATGCAAGGATGAAGATGAGGCAAGAGAGTTGGCAAAAACTTTACCCGAAGAAGGAAAATATCCTTGCCTCTTTACCTCTAGTGACACAACAGGTGAGAAAGATTTTGAGGAGTTTTTTACAGATAAAGAGACTTTGGATATGCAAAAGTTTGAAAATTTTGGCATTATAAAAAATGAACCGATTTTTGATGAAGAGAAATTAAAGAGTTTTGAAAAAACTATAAAAGAGCATAAAAATAGTTTATCATGGACAAAAGAGGAGATTGTAAAAGAGTTTTTTAAACTTATTCCCGATTTTGAACATAAAGAGACCGGCAGATATCTAGATGGAAAAATGTGATGCAAAAAATAGTAGATTTTATCAAAAAACTATACGGCTCAAGCGATTTTATAGCTCTTCATGAACCAAGATTTGCAGGTAGGGAAAAAGAGTTTCTTATTGAGTGCATAGACTCTACATTTGTCTCAAGCGTAGGTAAATATGTCGATACTTTTGAGAGAGAGTTTGCAAAAAAAGTAGGCTCTAAATACGCAATAGCAACCGTAAACGGGACTTCCGCACTTCACATCTCGCTAATACTCGCGGGCGTAAAAAGCGGTGATGAAGTCATAACCCAGCCACTGACATTTATAGCCACATGTAATGCCATAAGCTACTGCGGCGCAAAACCTCTTTTTGTTGATGTAGATTTAGATACTATGGGGATGAGCGCAGAATCGTTGAGGGATTTTTTAGAGAAAAATTGTGAGATACTTGATCGTAAGTGCGTAAATAAAAGCACGAAAAAAACTATAACAGCGTGTGTGCCTATGCATACTTTTGGACACCCTTGCAAAATAGAGGCGATAAAAGAGATTTGTGATAAGTGGAATATCACTTTAGTTGAAGATGCGGCTGAGAGTTTAGGGAGTTACTACAAAAAAAGACACACCGGAACTTTTGGCAAAATGGGGGCTTTTAGTTTTAACGGAAACAAGATTATCACTTCAGGCGGTGGTGGAGTAATCGTTACAGACGATGAATCTCTTGCCAAAAAAGCAAAGCATCTTACTACTACGGCAAAAATTCCACATCCATACGAATATGTGCATGACGAGATAGGGTATAACTACCGTATGCCAAACATCAATGCCGCTCTTTTGGTCGCACAACTAGAACAACTTGATGCCTTCTTGAGTAACAAAAAAGAGACTGCTCAGATATATAAAGATTTTTTTGCTAATATAGAGAGTATGGAGTTTTTAGCCGAGCCGCAAGACTCGGTCTCAAACTATTGGCTTCACTCTATTATGCTAAAAGATAAAGAGCAAAGAGATAAGTTTTTAGAGTTTACAAATAAAAACGGTGTAATGACAAGACCTATTTGGCGGCTTATGAATGAGTTAGAGATGTTTAAAGATTGCCAAAGCAGCTCTTTGGATAATGCCAAATATCTTAGTCAAAGAGTAGTAAATATCCCAAGTTCGGTAAGATTATGAAAAAAGAGAAGATAGTTTTAATAGGTGGTGGCGGACACTGCAAATCACTCATAGATATAATAGAACTTCAAGACAGATATGAGATAATCGGTATAGTCGATAAAAAAGAGCGCCTTGCACAGAGGGTTTTGGGTTATGAGATTATCGGCTGTGATGATGATTTGCAAGCTATCTTTAAAGAGTGCAAAAACGCTTTAATCGCGATTGGACATACAAAATCAAATGAGATTAGAGTGAAATATTTTGAAAAACTAAAAGCTATCGGATATGCTCTGCCCTCTATTATCTCGCCTCTTGCTTATGCCTCCAAACACTCTACGCTAGGAGAGGGAAGTGTTGTTATGCACCACGCCCTAATCAATGCAGATGCAAAAGTAGGCAAAAACTGCATTGTAAACTCAAAAGCGCTAATTGAGCATGACGCAGTTGTAGAAGATAACTGCCATATAAGCACAGGTGCTATTATCAACGGCGGCGTACATGTAAAAGCAAATACATTTGTTGGAAGCAACGCTACATCCAAAGAGTATATACAAATAGATAAATTTATAAAAGCCGGGAGTGTGGCAAAATGAGAAAAGTTTTTATAATTGCAGAGGCGGGAGTAAATCACAACGGAAGCGTTGAGTTAGCCAAGCAACTTATAGATGCGGCAGTCAAGGCAGGAGCTGATGCAGTAAAGTTTCAAACATTTAAAGCTGAGAAACTTGTATCTAAAAATGCAAAAAAAGCCAAATATCAAAAAGAGAATATGAGCAATGAAGATGATTCACAGTTTAATATGCTCAAAAAATTAGAACTTGATTTAGATACTCATCATGAGCTAATCTCATACTGCACACAAAAAAATATCATGTTTTTATCCACCCCTTTTGACCATGAGAGCATAAAACTTTTAGATACTCTAGGCTTAGAGATTTTTAAAATTCCAAGCGGTGAGATAACAAATCTTCCATATTTAAGAGAGATTGGAAGATTGAACAAAAAAATCATCCTATCAACAGGTATGTCAGATATAGGTGAAATAGAAGAGGCTTTAGATATTTTAGAGAAAGCTGGAACGAAGAAGAAAAACATAACCGTCTTACATGCCAATACCCAGTACCCCACTCCAATGAGAGATGTAAACTTAAAAGCTATGGTAACTATAGGCAAAACTTTTGATGTTGCTTACGGGTACAGCGATCATACTTTAGGCATTGAAGTACCGATTGCAGCGGTAGCCATGGGGGCACATGTAATAGAGAAACATTTTACATTAGACAAAACTATGAAAGGACCAGACCATAAAGCTTCTTTAGAACCGGATGAACTTCAAGCCATGGTAAAGGCCATCCGAAATATTGAACTCGCACTAGGAAGTAGCGTTAAAAAACCAAGCAAGAGCGAGATACCGAATATACAAGTAGCTAGAAAATCTATAGTTGCATCACAAGATATAAAAAAGGGCGAGGTACTAGATGAAGCAAATATTACGACAAAAAGAGCCGGAAAAGGTATAAACCCAATGCGCTGGGATGAGATAGTAGGAAGCGTGGCCTTGAAAAACTATAAAGAGGACGAGCCGATATGAAAAAGGTATGTGTAGTAACCGGTACTAGAGCTGAATACGGTCTGCTCTATTGGCTGCTAAAAGAGATAAAAGCAGATAATGAGTTAAAACTTCAGATAATAGTCACAGGAATGCACTTAAGTCCGGAGTTCGGTCTGACATACAAGGAGATAGAAAAAGAGTTTAAAATAGATAAAAAAATAGAGATGCTTCTTTCTTCTGATACTTCTATAGGAATCTCAAAATCTATGGGTTTGGCTCAGATAAGCTTTGCGGAGGCTTACGATGAACTAAAACCGGATATAGCTATAGTTCTTGGGGACAGATACGAAATTTTTTCTGCGGCGAGTGCGGCTATGATAGCTCGTATTCCTATTGCACATCTTCATGGAGGAGAGACGACAGAAGGAGCATTTGATGAAGCCATAAGACACTCCATTACAAAGATGAGTCATCTTCACTTTACTGCTACTGATGAGTACAAAAACAGAGTTATACAACTAGGGGAAAATCCAAACAGAGTCTTTAATGTAGGTGCTATGGGTATAGAAAATATCAAAAGGCTTAAACTTCTGCCAAAAAGAGAACTTGAAAAAGCGATAGATTTCAAACTAAACAAAAAAAACGTCATAGTGACATTTCATCCGGTTACTCTAGAAAATTCTACTGCCAAAGAGCAGTTTAAAGAGCTTTTAGAAGCTTTTAATGAGCTAAAAGAGACAAATATAATCTTTACAAAAGCAAATAGCGACACCGACGGGCGTATAATCAACGAGATGATAGACGAATATGTGTCAAAAAACGACAATGCCGTAGCATTTGCCTCCATGGGAGCGCTCAGATACCTAAGTGCTCTGCGCTTTGTAGACGGCGTAGTCGGCAACAGTTCAAGCGGACTTCTTGAAGCCCCGAGCTTTAAAATAGGAACCATAAATATAGGCGACAGACAAAAAGGGCGCATAAAGGCAAGCAGTATAATCGACTGCGAGCCTACAAAAGAGGATATAAAAAGAGCTTTCAAAAAGCTCTACTCTAAAAGATTTCAGGAGAGACTGCCAAAGACTCAAAACCCTTACGACAACAGGTCCGCAAGTCAAAAGATAATAAAAGAGATCAAAAAAGCAGACCTAAATACTATTTTAAAAAAATCGTTTTATGACCTCTAAAAGTTTTTTTACTTATTTAAAAATGTCTTAGCATATACATCCGGTAAGAAGCACTTTCTGCACATTGCTATCTTGTCATAGTTGCCGCTTGCATGCAGATCTCTTATCTCTTTGTATTTAGGTGCATTCCAGATATCTATGAGTCTTTGTTCCTTCCAGTTTCCAACAATATACTCGTCATCGCCGTCAACACAGCAAACCGTAACATTACCGTTGCACTTTAAAAACATTCTTTGAAAAAGCTGTTCACATGAAAAGCCCTCTACTTTTTCATACTCATGCTTTTTATCGGGATGCCTTTCATTAAATATGCCATAACCAAGGGAGTCAACAAGCCCATCCCACATAACTTTCATAGCCTCAAACTGTTTTTGCCATATAGGGTCGTCATACATAACCATAGAGAGTCTTATATGAGTCTGCGGATAGAACTTATCGCGAAGTTTTATAAACTCATAGATATTGTCAATCACTTTCCCAATAGTAGTTCCTACGCGCTGCTGTTCGTAAAGCTTAGGGTTTACCGCATCAAAAGAGACGAACACTTTATCTATGCCTGCCTCAAGAAGTTGTGCCGAGAGTTCGGGAGTAAGCAAGACTGCATTTGTGTTAAACATAACATCAAGCACACCTTTTTTCTTTGCGTATTCAACCTGAAAAACAACATCCTTATGCAGAAGCGGCTCACCTAAATATTGCAGTTTTATAGCTTTTACTCCATGCTCTACCGCTTGATCTATTATATCCATATAAGCCTCTTTATCTATATAGCGGCTTTTTACCGTATGGTTCTCTTTGTCGGCATCTTTTATGGTTCTGGCACACATAGGGCATTTTAGATTACAAAGGTCGGTAGTCTCTATGTCAAGATTTAGCGGAAAATGAGAGACAAATCTCTCTTTGGGGTACTTTGCCCAGTTCTCTCTATACTCCTGATACTCCTCTCCCCTAAAACTCTCCCAATTCTTTGAGAAGACTATCTCGTTAGCATTGTAGTTAACCTCTTGCTCTTTTTTTTCAGTATGTAAGACCGACATTTTTTAATCCTTATGTTTTAGTATTGATTCTGCGGTGATAAAATCCAAAAACGTATCTATATCCACAGAGTGCTCTTGACTCATCAAGTATGCGTAAATATCTTTTTTAACAAAAAAAGTCTCATTTTCTAAAACAGAAGAGACCTTTGACATATAAAAAGCTCCGTTTATCCTATAGTAAGTAGGCAAATCTTGACTTCTTGAGTTATTATACTTATCGTCCAAAAAATTATCCATACTCAAACTCTCATCAAGAGTGTTACTCCAAAGCGGAGAGTGCTCCACTTCACATACGCCTATAACCGAGGTTGCCTCTTTTTCAAAAAACTTCTCTATTGCTCCATCTATATCCATCTCATCTCTAAGCGGAGATGTAGGCTGAAGAAGTATCACGCAGTCATAATTTTCATCTTTATAAAAATCAAGTGCATGGATGACGACATCTATGGAGCGAGTATCATCTGCTGCAAGCTCTTTAGGACGCATGAACGGAGTATTTGCACCAAAAGCTCTTGCAACCTCTATTATCTCCTGTGAATCACTGCTAAGTATTACGTTATCTATATATTTTGATTTTGTAGCCGCTTCTATGCTCCAAGCGATAAGAGGCTTCTCAAAAAGAGGCATAATATTTTTACGCGGAAGTCTTTTACTTCCTCCACGAGCGGGGATGATTGCTAATATTTTCTTATCTTTAAACATCACTCTCCTCCGTACAATAAACAGTTTTTACATAGATGATTATCCGGAAAAAGACTCTTTTGGTGCATCTCTCTTATCTCTAAAAACTCTTTTGAGTTGTAAACATCCATAAAGTCATTCTCCAAAAGAGAACCGAAATTCACAGCATCAAAGTAATCTTTACAGCATAGTCCAAGCGAGCCGTCGGAGTTAATGTAGAGTTCATTAAACGGAATAGAGCATTTTTTTGTCACTTTTTGCTCAGATGAAACCTTATTGAACTTTGGAGTATAGGTTATTGCATATACTGCCACATCATCGACAAGCTCAAAATCTTTGCCTATGAGCTCTTTAAAGCTCTCCACCAAACTCTCTTTATCTAAATCTATAACAGATGAGATTGTGACTTTTAAAGTTTTAAACCTCTCTCTTTTTAGTTTTAGCAGATTTTTAAAATTTTTTATAACCGTATCAAAATCATCTACTAAGTGCACGCTATGATAACTTTTTGCATCAACTGCATTTATAGAAAACTTTATACTATCAACTCCGGCTTCTAAAATCTCGATAGCTCTTTTTTCATCAAGCAAAGCGCCATTTGTACTAAAGTAGACATAAGGAATTTTAAAATCTTCTTTTGATGATTTTATAATACGAGCAAACTCTTTATTTACAAGCACTTCACCCTTTGCAGATAGTCCAAGTTCACTTATCTCAACATATTTGGCTACATTACGCATCACTTTATCAAAATCTTTTAAAGTGGTCTGCTCTTTTATAGTTCTAGGGTCAGAGTTTGAACAAAAAGTACACTTATGGTTGCAAAATGTACATATGTCAAAGTTGACTTTTTTTTTCATGCTAATTAATCTTCCTCAAATATATTGAAGTACTCATCTCTTGCTTGTTTGAGCTCATTTATCTGCCCTATATCAAGCCAATATTCATGCACGGGAAAAGAGATTGGACTCTTTTTACTCTCTATTAAATCTTCAAAGAGTGTCGGCATATCATAAAAATTATTATCAGGAATAATCTCTAATACAGTAGGGTTTAATATATAAATACCTGCATTTACATAAAACCTCTGCTTAGGCTTCTCTGCAATTGAAGAGATTTTTCCATCTTCTTGATTTACGACTCCGTATGGAACTTGATACTCATACTCTCGTACTGCCATAGTCGCAATTGAGTCATTTTCATGATGAAAATTTAAAAAATGTTCAAAGTTTACGTTTGTTAGCAGATCTCCGTTCATAACAAAAAAAGGCTCGTTTAACTTATCCCTCATAAGGCTTAAAGCACCCGCCGTTCCCATTCTTTTATCTTCGTACACATACTCTATATCTACACCGAACTTTGAGCCATCTCCAAAATAGTTTTTTACTACTTCTGCCTTGTAGTTAACACTCAGTATTATGTCCACAAAACCATAGTTCTTAAAGTTATTTATTATGGTCTCAAGAATAGGCTTGTTGCCTACTTTTAGCATCGGCTTTGGAGTATTCTCCGTCAGAGGTCTAAGTCTTGAGCCAAGTCCCCCTACCATAAGGACAACCTTATTTGTCTTTTTAGAGCGCTCCAAGAGAGCATCTATATCCTCTACGCCTACGACCCGTCCTTTTGAGTCTAAAACAGGAATATGGTAAATCTTTTTACCGAGAGTTTTTGCCAAAATCTGATCTTTTGAATCATTTACATGGCATACGATAGGATTTTTTTGAATTATTGACTCAACATGTGCATCAAATCCCATATCATTTAAAAGAGCGCGCCTTATGTCGCCATCTGTTAAAACACCAATGAGTCTATTATCATCTTCTACAACAACTGCTATCTTCATAGCACCCTTGTCGATAGCCTTCATGGCATCTTTAATAGTTGAACTCATGCTTAATTTAATATTATCTATCTTTTTCATTTAAAAACTTTTTTTTAGTCATTGTACCTAAATCGGTTAAAAACATATATACTGTAGTCCTTTAAGGTATGCTTTTTGCTTTTAGAAGATTATATTTTAGAGATAAGGGTATCCGTGCAAGATTTAAACATTGAACAGACCGCAATAGAGACCTACAGCCAGAATTTACTTTTTTTTCAAGCCACTCAACCTGATTTATTTAAAAAAATAGACTCCTTAACGCTTGCTATTGAAAAAGGATACTATGAAGAAAAATATTCGCTGGAGTATAAAAAGGACTATTTTGATGTCTTAGAGACACAAACGGGCAAATGGCTATATGGCAGAGATAGTAACGAGCATGCAAAATTATCTGCAAAAAGTATAGACTATAAAAAAACCGGAAATCTATATGAAACATTCTACAATGTAAGCATTTCCAAAGAGTTTGCCAAAGAGCTTGAAGAGATGGGAGTTGAAAAAAATAGTTACTCCGGTGCGGCAGCTCTTATAAGCTACTCCAACGAACATGCAAACAAAAATACTACGACTATGAAGAAACTATACAAGTTTGTCTTTTTTGGTACCGGTCTTGGTCTTCATATAACTCAGATTCATAAAAAACTCAACTCAAATATATATTTTATTATTGAAGATGATTTGGAACTCTTTAGGTTGTCTCTATTTGTTACAAACTACAAAGAGTTAAGTGATAACGGTGCTGAACTAGTTTTTTGTGTCTTTGACGAGGAGATGGAGTTTCAAAAAAAAGCGAATATATTTTTAGGAAAGCATTTTATCTATAACCATTACATAAAATTTTTTCATCTTCTGAGTCACTCAGATAAAAAATTAAAAGCACTCCAGAGTATTATTGTCGGGCAAAGCTATCTTACTTTTAACTACTCTGCCCTAACCATAAGCATACTACGACCTCTAATTCATCTTAAAAACGGCTATAGACTTCTTGATGTCTCATCTTCTTATAAAGATACCCTCTTTTCACAAAAGCCTGTTTTACTACTTGGTGCGGGTCCCTCTTTTCAAAAAAATATCGAGTGGCTACAAAAAAACCATCAAAATTTTATAATTGTTGCGGTAAGTGCTCTCTTCTCAAAGCTTGAAGAGTTAAACATAAAGCCAGACATCGTAACCCATGTTCACGGATTTAGTGATGCTCTTCCACATGTAAGAAAAGTAAAGGATATGTCATTTTTCGACAAGACTATATCTCTTTTTGGGGGCTTTAGTGAACCTGCTTTTTTAGAATATTTTAAAAAAGAGAATGTCTATATATTTGAAGGAAGCTCAAGGTATAAGCATGGTCACGGCGGTATGACATCTTCAAATATTGGGTCTCTCTCATATGCCCTGTTGCTATCTCTATACACAAAAGATTTATATCTTCTTGGATTGGATTTTGCACTAGATCAAGAGACCGGACAAACGCACTCAAGCAACCATGAGTATGTCAAAAACATGAAGATGGAAGAGAATGAAGAGATAGGCGGAGAGCTTGTTTATAAAACTAGTATACTAAAGACAAAAGGAAACTTTAAAGATGAAGTTTTTAGTACTCTTCTAATGGATGGATGGAAAAATGAATGCAACGCTCTATCTAAGTTTTACAGAAAAGAGTATAACGAAAATGTTTATAATCTCAGTGATGGTGCTTTTATAAATGATACCATTGCAATAAGACCTGACGATGATAAAATATCAGCTTTAACGGCTATGGATAAAGATAAAGTATATAAAAATTTAAAATCTCTCTTTGATTCTAAATCAGAAAATTTTCTTAATGAACAAGAGCTAAAAGATATAGAGTCCAGAATTGCCTACTGCGACCATCTAATAGATACGATAAATATTCATATAAAAAGAAACCATCAAAGCCTGCATGAATACCATTATAATCTTTTGGGTGTTTTTCAAGAACTTCTTTCTGAAGACGAACATCCAAATACTTCTGATCTAAACT
>NZ_JALOAA010000010.1 GCF_023229025.1 Sulfurimonas sp. | reverse complement strand
GGCAAAGGCCTATAGAATGGCTATAGATGACTACTATGAAGATAAGGTAGATGTTGATAAATATCAGTATGAGTTACAATCTCTTCAAAATCGCGGATATACCGATGCTTATTTAATCTCTAGACCATTTGAGAAACATGACACGCAGAGCTTGGATTTTACAATGCAACTTGGAACACATCAGGTAAGCGGAGTCGTAAATGAGGAGGGGACTCACTTCCTATGCAAATATAAAACTCTGCCTAATGATGAGCTTGAAATAGTTGCTCCGCTGGGTTCTAATATAGAACTCGTTGACAATAAGATAGGCACGACATATGAGCGTGAGGGAAGAGTTTACATGAAGCTAAAACAGCTCTTGGCTGAAAATAAAAAAGTGTGGGATGAGGTTCATAGCGGAAACACAAACCCGATAACACTTCCTCTAAAACTGCCGCCATACACCTTTTTAAGAGTTCCGGCTCATCCGGATATGGGAACGTACCCAAAAGCATAAGGGGGCTTTTTTTATACATCAAAAATAATTTAAAAAGCTATGATATAATCTCCAATCAAAAAAAAAAGGAAGATATTAGATGAAGTTTGTTTCAATTATAATAGGTAGTAAAAGCGATTACGAGGTAATGAAATCTTGTTCAGACATGTTTGAAGCATTCGGGGTTCAGTATGAGATGATAATATCTTCGGCTCATCGTTCACCGGAGAGAACAAAAGAGTATATAGCAAAAGCTGAGAAAAAAGGTGCGCAGGTTTTTATTGCAGCTGCCGGAATGGCTGCACATTTAGCAGGTGTTTTATCATCTAAGACGGTAAAGCCTATTATCGGCGTTCCTATGAGTGCGTCTGCCCTTGGTGGAATAGATGCTCTTTTATCAACTGTTCAAATGCCTGCAGGAATGCCGGTTGCTACAGTAGCGATAGGAAAAGCAGGAGCAATAAACTCGGCTTATTTAGCTATGCAGATATTAGCACTTGAGAATGAAGAGTTGGCAATTAAACTAAAAGAAGACCGTATTTCAAAAGCTAAAAAAGTTGAAATGGACTCAATGGAGATAGAGACAATCTTATCTTAAAAATTTCTAACAGGAATATGCATGAAGTGGATGAGTGATGAAGAGTATATGGAGCTTACCGGTCTGGAGATAACAGCTATTGATGATTTAGCAGACAGAGGAAAGCTGACTATAAAAGTAGAAGACGGTGTTAGATATATAGACCCGTCTAAAGGTGCAGGAGAGGTTGTTCCTGCACAACTAAAAGAGCTCTCTGCTCATAACACAAAAGAGATGGTAGTACAACCTGAGTTTGTAGAAAAAACGATAGGCACTATTATCAATCTTCATGAAAAAGTTCTTGACGCAAAAGATGAGACTCTTGCTGCTGTTAGAGTTGAAAATGAGTTTTTAAGAGAGGCGCTTGCATCTCTGCAAGAGCTCTATGATGAAGATAGAAAAACGATACATACGCTTCAAGAGCAGTTAAAACTTTCACAGCAAGAGGTTGAGTTTATGAGAAGAAAATATAAACTTATGTGGAATAAAGCTATAGAAGAACACACAGATAAGTAAGCTTTTAAATGACTATTGATGAGGCATGTATAGAGTGCATAATAAACCAGAGCGTTAAGGTTGCAAATGCCATTCATGCAGACGAAGCTCTCTCAGATGAGCTTACATCTACTGTTACAAAGATGAGTAAAGACTTCTCTTACAACGATACCCCGCCTGAAATAGCCTCCTATGTATATGAAAAAATGGCACAAATTGCAAATAAAACAGACCTTTACGATGAGGTTAAAGAGCTCTCTACAAAAAAAGCCCTCTCTTTTGTACCGCTTCTAGAAAAAGAGCTTTTAGACTCAAAAGATAAACTCCTAACCGCTATAAAAATAGCAGTAGCAGGAAATGTTATAGATCTTGCTGCAGAGGTGGAGTTTGACCTTGAAGATGAGCTAAGAGAGATATTTCATACAGAGTTTTCCCACAATGATTTTGACATATTTGAGGAGAAACTAAGTAGCGCAAAGAGTGTTTTAGTCATAGGCGATAATGTTGGAGAGCATATCTTTGACTACATGCTTATGCAGACGCTAAAAAAACTATATCCAAATGCCAAATACTCATACATGGTAAGGGGAAATCCGATTATAAATGACGTTACTATAAAAGAGGCTAAAGAGGCTGGTTTTAGTGAACTTTGTGAGCTAGTAGATAGCGGAGTAAACACTCCCGGATTTGTTTATGATAGAGCAAACAGCTACTCCAAAGAGCTTTTTGACAGCGTTGATTTGGTTATAAGTAAAGGGATGGGAAATTATGAGTGTCTGAGCCCATCACACAGGGACAATATATGCTTTTTACTCAAAGTAAAGTGCGGAGTTGTTGCCGCCTCACTAAAAAAAGAGGTAGGCGACATAATCTGTAAAGTTGTTTAAACCTACTCAAACACCATTAATGCGTAGCCACTGTTTTGGTACCCTATAGTCTCTATAAAACTGTTAGGAGATATTTTTACCTCAGGAATAACATCCTCTTTTGGAATTGTATTTGCATTTAAGCTCATGGCGCACACAACTAACTCAACCCCTCTCTCAGATAGCTTTATAAGCTGTTTTTGAGATATTTCGATTGATGCCAAATCATCTTCGTCAAGAATTATCTCATCATAGTTTTTTGAAACTATCGGCGCGCAACTTCCATGAATTGTTACTGCAAACTTTGTCCTACCGCCGTTTTTCTCAATCATATCTATTGTTCTCTCAACTAAAATCATACGACTTGCTACATACTGCATATCTTTTGCATTACAGTTAAAGACCGCTTTGTACTCTTGCGCGTTTGCCGTTATAAAAAGAGTAGATAAAATAATAAAAAAGTATCTCATGTTATTCTCCAAGTCCAAAAACATTTGAAAGTGTATTTATATAGTTAAAGTAGCCTGTAATTGCAACCGCTTCTAAAATCTGCACTTCGCTATACCCTAGAGCTTTAAGGGCATCAATCTCTTCTTTTAATATTTTGTAGTTCTCTTTTTGAGAAGCCTTGATACAAAAATTTAAAAGGGCTTTCTCTTTTGCATCGGTATCAATCGCATCGACTCCCTCTAATATCTTTTGAATTTTTTCATCACTTAAGCCAAGCATTTTTGCAATGTTTTTATGGACATCAACACACATCTTGCAGCCATTCTCTTTTGAGACTAAAAGAGCAATAGCCTCTTTGGTGTCATACGAGAGTGTAGTCTCATCAAGCAAGTATGTTTGCACCATCATGTCGGTTGCAAAGTAAATTTTCTCATCTATCGCTAAGAGTTTAAATATTTCACCGAGGTTTCCTGTTTTTTCTAAAATTGGACGTGCTCTGTCTTGAATAGCAGGAGACATCTCTTCAAATTCCGGTAGTTTTATATGTGCCATACTTTCCTCTTTTATCTATGTTGCTTGTATTGTAGTTAAAATTTTAAAATCAATCAAGCCAATAGAAAAAAAACTTAAAGTATAGCTTTGATATAATTGCAAAATTAAAAAATATTAGGGTGTATAGATGATAACTTTTAGCGAGATGCTACTTAAACTTCAAGAATTTTGGATGAAGCAAGGATGTAATATTGTACAGCCTTACGATATCACTGCAGGAGCAGGAACTTTTCATCCTGCTACATTTCTACGTTCACTAGATTCTACCCCATGGGCTGTTGCTTATGTTGCACCATCGCGCCGTCCGACTGATGGAAGGTATGGTGAAAATCCAAATCGTCTTGGAAGCTACTATCAGTTTCAAGCCCTTATAAAACCATCACCCGATAATATTCAAGAGCTTTATTTGAAATCTTTAGAGTACTTAGGACTTGATGTGAAAAATCATGATATCCGCTTTGTAGAAGATAACTGGGAGTCTCCAACACTCGGTGCTTGGGGACTTGGCTGGGAAGTTTGGCTAAACGGTATGGAAGTTACGCAGTTTACATATTTTCAACAAGTCGGCGGGATAGAGTGTAATCCTGTTGCAGTTGAGATAACTTACGGAACAGAACGCTTAGCGATGTATCTACAAGGTGTGGACACCGTATTTGACATAGTTTGGGGTGAGAATGAGCATGGAAAAACTTACTACCGCGATGTTCATAAAGAGAGTGAGATAGAGTTTTCAAAATATAACTTTGAAGTTGCAGATACTGACATGTTGTTTAAGGAGTTTGAAGCAAAAAGCAAAGAGTGCCTAAGAGCGTTAGAAGCAGAGCTTCCTTTGCCTGCATATGACCTCTGTATGATGGCAGCAAGCACTTTTAACGTTCTTGATGCCAGAAAAGCAATAAGCCAGACTGAGAGACAAAACTACATCCTAAAAATCCGTGAACTCTCACGTGGCTGCGCCGAGCTTTATAAGGCACAAGAAAAGGATAGAATCAAGAGAGTTAAGGCGTAAGACCTTAACCCGCGAGTGACTTAGTAAAATTCGCTTCAACCCCTTTTGGGTCAGTTGCAAGTCTCTCTTTTACCATCTGGGCAAAAACATCTGGAAATATATCAAATACACCCTCTTTAACCTCTTTTAGAACCCTCTTTGCCACATCAATAGGGTCTGCTTTTGGCATCTCTGAGCCTTCTGTTAGTCTTGTGTCAATTGGCCCTGCAAAAACCTCATAAACTTCGCTATCATAAGCTTTTAACTCCGCTCTTAAGGCTTGAGTAAAGGAGTGTAGAGCACTTTTTGAGATAGAGTACTTTGCCATGATGGGGAGATTGCAAAGAGCGACGATTGAAGAGATGTTAATAATTTGCATCTTATGCTCTTTTGCATACTCAAAGTAGCTTTCGCAGAGATTTGCCGTACCTTTATAGTTAACTTCTAAGTCGCTAAAGTCGCCATCAAAAACTCTTGCGTTTGAGTTAATACCGGCATTGTTGATAAGCACATCTATATCGCTCGCCTTCTCTCTTGCCGCCTTTACAGAAGAGATGTCGGTTATGTCAAGCTCCAAAAGCTCAATGTTGCTTATATCTTTTAGATGCGCAAGCGTGCTTATACTCCTAGCCGCTGCATAAATTTTTTTTGCTTTTTGCTCTAGAAGAACTTGAACAAAAGCATCTCCAAGCCCACCGTTTGCCCCTGTTACTAAAACTGTTTTGTTTTGCATGATATTTTCCTTAAAATAAATTAATCAAGATGGTAACATAAAAAGATGTCTTTGATGTGACACAAAGAGAGTTCAAGTTATCAAGAGTAAGTTTGGATATAATTTTGTAAAATAAACAAATTTATAAAAATAAAATATGTCAATCTGTCATATTTTTTAGAAGATTATTAAATTTCAATTACTATAGAACCTAATTAATTTTAGAGGAAGATAGTATGAAGATACCAAATTTATTTACATACAACATGAATGAGTTAACTATGAACATGCAAATTTCGCAATTATCGTCTATAAGAACAGTTGAATTATTTGCAGGGGTTGGCGGTTTTAGACTAGGGTTAGAAAAAGCCAGTTTTAAAAATAAGTTTTATAGCGTAGTTTGGAGCAATCAGTGGGAACCCTCTACAAAAACGCAACATGCTTCTGATATATATTGTGCTCGATTTGGTTATGAAAACCACTCAAATGATGATATATCTACTGTCGATGTTTCTCAAATTCCAGATCATGATTTACTCGTAGGCGGTTTTCCATGTCAAGATTACTCTGTTGCAAGTACTCTTAAAAACTCACATGGAATTGTTGGTAAAAAGGGTGTTTTGTGGTGGGAGATATATAGAATTTTGGAACAAAAAAAAGAAAAAGCACCAAAATATCTTCTGCTTGAAAATGTAGATAGGCTTTTAAAATCTCCTGCTTCTCAAAGGGGAAGAGATTTTGCAATTATTCTATCATCTCTTAATTCTCTTGGTTATGGAGTTGAGTGGAGAGTTATAAATGCAAGTGACTATGGAATGCCACAAAGAAGAAGAAGAGTTTTTATAATGGCATACAAAAATGGGACAAAACCGTATCTGAATTTGCAACAAAAAACACCATTTGAGTTACTGAGTAAAGATGGAATCTTTGCCAAAACATTTCCTATTAAGAGAATCCAAGAAGATGATATATTCTCCTTAAAACTCTCTAATGATTTGGTTGATATTACAGATAATTTTAATAAAAACACCCCTAATAAAAATAGTTTTTATGACTCTGGATACATGATAGAAGGAATCTGTTATACATCCGCATGTAAAGCTGAATATCGAGGAAGCTTTAGTGTACTTGGCGATTTTTTACAGGATGAAAATGATGTGCCAAAAGAGTTTTATATAAGTGATGAAGAGCTAGAAAAGTGGAAATATCACAAAAACTCAAAATCAATTGAGAGAGTAAATAAGACAACAGGACACAAATATCTCTATAGTGAAGGAAGTATGTCATTTCCAGATTGTTTAAAAAAACCTTCTAGAACAATTATAACTGGCGAAGGCGGAGCAAGCGCTTCACGCTTTAAGCATGTTGTTTGTGTTGATGGAAGGTATAGAAGATTGACACCAGTTGAATTAGAGAGATTAAATATGTTTCCAGATAATCATACAGCTGGTGTAAGTGATAGCAAAAGAGCATTTCTAATGGGAAATGCTTTAGTCGTAGGAGTGGTTGAGAGACTTGGAGAAAAATTGCTGCAAGAGTTAGAGAAATGAGAGAACTTCCATATGATATATACAGCAAAACTTCTATTGTAGCTTATGCTAAAGAGTTAATTCATCAAACATTAAGAGTTAAATGTAAATTGGAGTTTGAGCCAGATAAGATAAAAAATAAAGGAAATTTCGGTCAATTATTGGAAAAATATTATTTTTTATATGAACCAAATTCAAACTCTGAACCTGATTTTAAAGAAGCTAGACTTGAATTAAAATCTTCTCCAATAAAGAGATTAAAAAAACTGCACTATGTTTCTAAAGAGCGATTAGTTTTAAACATAATTAATTTTATGCAAGTTACTGAGCAAAGTTTTGAGAACAGCTCTTTCTGGAAAAAAAATAAAAACTTACTCTTAATTTTTTATCTTCATGAGTTAGATAAAAATTTTTTAGATTATAAAATTGAAATTGCAGATGAGTGGAGTTTCCCTGAAATTGATTTGGAAATTATAAAAAATGACTGGGAGATAATCACAAACAAAATTAAAAATGGAAAAGCTCATGAGCTTTCCGAGGGGGATACTCTTTATTTGGGAGCTTGTACAAAAGGCTCAAAAGGTGGTAACTTAAGAGAACAGCCACATTCACAAATAAAAGCAAAACAAAGAGCGTACTCATTAAAGCAAGGATATGTTAATCATATTATTGCTTCACTATCTGGAAAAAATCCAATATATGGAAAAGTCATATCATCTTTAGAAGTTGTAAAATCATCTTCTCTTGAAGAGATTGTAGTTTCAAAATTTCAATTTTACTATGGTAAGAGTGTCTCAGAAATTTTAGAGTTACTTAATATATCTATAAATAAAAAAGCAAAAAATTTTTATGCAAATCTCTCAAAAGCAATTTTAGGAATTGAGTTAAATAAAGAAATCGAAGAGTTTTCAAAAGCAGATATCATAGTTAAAACGGTGCGCCTAAAAGAAAACAATCTTCCAGCTGAGGATATATCTTTTCCCGTCTTTAAATACAATGAAATAGTTTCTCAAAAGTGGGAAGAATCGGAAATAAAAGAAATATTTGAACATAAGTTTTTGTTCATATTTTTTCAATATGAAAATAACACACTTAAATTAAAAAAAGTAAAATTTTGGAACATGCCTTATAAAGATTTGCAAGAAGTTCAGAGGGTTTGGAAAAATACAAAAAAAATAGTTAAAAATGGAAATATTGTTAAAGAAATACAAACTAATAAAGGTGGTAAACAAGTCAGAATTACAAATTTTCCATCAAAAAAGTTTAGTAAGATTTCACATGTAAGACCACATGCAATTAATGCAAATGACACTTTAAAACTTCCAGTAAAAGATAGAGTCACAAATATGCAAGATTATACAAAGCACTGTTTTTGGTTAAATAACAGTTATATCAAAAATGAAATTTATTTAAAATAGTTTATGAAGAAAAGATTTAAACTTTGAATGAAACTCTCATCGGTCAAATAGACAAAATCCTTTTTGAAGATGATGGCTTTTTTATAGCTGTTTTAAAGAGCGGTGAAAAAGTTAGCGGCACTTATCATGAGAGTGAAGTCTCTCACATAAAAGGCTCTGCCGTAACACTTAAGGGTGTGTGGGAAGAGCATAAAAAATATGGAAAAACTTTTAAGTTTGACTCAATCAAAGTAAATCAAAATGAGCTTTTTTTCTTTCTAAACAAGATTGTAAAAGGCTTTACAAAAAAACTCTCTGCCGAGCTTATTGAGCATTTTGGGAATGAAAAACTCATAGATATATTGGACAATAATATAGAGAGGCTTTTAGAGTTTAGCGGCATCAAAGCCAAGCGGCTAAAAAAGATTCAGACAAGCTGGAAGAAGTTTCGTTTTATGAGAGAGCTTGGTGAATTTTTAACTCCTTATGATGTCTCACAAGCGCTTCTTACGATAATCGCAACTGCTATGAAAGATGTAGATGAGCCACGTGAGAAGATAAAAAACAACCCCTATATTCTCACCTCCATAAATGGTATCGGTTTTAAACGAGCTGATGAGCTCGCACTTAAAATGGGAGTTGCTAAAGAGGATGACAACCGCATAAGCTCTGCAATGGATTATGTTCTTTTAAACTACTGCGAACAACAGGGAAACAGCTGTGTTTCAAAAGAGATACTATTTAGCGGGCTCAATGAACTTCTCTCCTTTGAGGGTAAAAACCACCTCTATGAAGCAGCACTTATCGAGAGAGTGAGCGAGCAGAGCATTGTTATCATGAAAAACAACCGCGTCTCCCCTGCCAGACTCTATGACTCTGAGAAGTTTTTATATGATGATTTTAAGGCTAGGGCAAAAAAAGAGAGTGGGGCGTTTGTTAAAGACTTGGATGAGTTTTTAGACTCTCATGAGCTAAAGCTTGGGCAGCAGCAAAAAGAGGCAGTTTTAAAAATCAACGAAGGTGTATCTCTGCTCTTTTTAGTCGGATATGCAGGAACGGGAAAGAGCACGACTTCAAAAACTATACTTGACTTGCTAAACACAAGATATGACAAAAAAGAGATAATGACATGTGCACTTAGCGGTATAGCTTCTCAGCGCATTGCGGATACGACAGGTTATGAGAGTGCAACAATTCAATCGCTTTTAGTTAAGTTTGAAGATAGAGATGAGTTTCCATACGCTGTTGTTCTCATAGATGAAGCCTCCATGATAAACTCCTCTCTGTTTGCAAGAGTGATGAGAAAGGTTAGCAAAAAGGCGGTAGTTATTATTGTCGGAGATGATGCACAGCTTCCGCCAATTGGCGCGGGGAATGTTTTGAGTGATGTTTTGACTCTGGAGTTGGCACCGATAGTAAAACTTACAAAGATTTACAGACAGAGTGAAGATAAAGCTATAACTTTGATTGCAAATGACATAAGAAAGGGGATAGTGCCTCAGTATAGGGATGAGTATGAGGATTTTGAGTTTATTGATGTTAGTATGCGGAACTACTACGCTCTTAAAAATCAACTCTCCCAAAATGAGCTACAAGAGATGCGAGAAGCTAACTCAAATCAGATTGTAAGCGAGATTGCCCATAAGGTTGTGGAGTCAATTAAAAAAGCAAGATACAGACTAAGCAACAAACTTATAAAAGAGTATCTGAACTATTTTCAGGTTATAACGCCTATGAAAGGCGGAGTTTTAGGTGCTAACAACCTTAATAGTGTCTTGCAGGAGTACTTCAATCCAAATCCTAAAAAAAGCGTGAAAAAGGGTGGTGTGGAGTTTAGGCTGATGGATAAAGTAGTTCATACCAAAAATGAGAACATGACATCATGGAGCGGTGAAGGTTTTAAAAGCGGTGAAGATTCTGCTCACAGGAGAATATTTAACGGCATGAGTGGACTTCTCTTTAAGATAAATGAAGATGATGAACAAGTGTTCGTATTTTATCCAAATGAGGATGTTGTGGTAGTTTATGAGTATGAAGAGCTACGTAGTCATCTGATGCTCTCATACGCACTAACTATTCATAAAGTACAAGGCATGGAGTATGATATAGTAGTTATTCCTATAAGTTTTTCTCACTATATCATGCACAATACCAAGTTGATTTACACCGCAGTTACAAGAGCAAAACATAAATGCATTCTAATAGGTGAGAGTGGGGCTTTTGAGAGCGCATGTAAGAAGCTTGAAGTAACAAGAAGAGATACGGTGCTTTTGGAGTTATAATAAAATAGTAAGGACTTTTTTATTAACTAAAACATATAATTAAAGCAGATGCAATCTCAAGGAGTCTCACATGTCAATAGGCAATAAGCTTAAAATAGCAATTTGTGGTAAAAGCGGATTAGTGGGTTCTAAACTAGAGGAGTTTTTCAATCCACAGCACAATAAAATAGTAGGTCTGAAAATACGCCAAGAGACTACAATAGAAAGTATTGCCAAACAGCTGGAGGGTTGTGACATCCTAATCAATTTAAGCGGAACAACCATCTTGGCACGTTGGAGCGATGAGTACAAAAAGGGGCTTCGCAGCAGTCGTATCGATAGCACAAAAAAAGTAGTAGATGCAATGAAGATATGTAAAGAGAAGCCGAAGCTTTTTTTGAGTGCTTCTGCCGTTGGTATTTACGACTCTAACTACTCTCATGATGATGACTCTAAAAAGTATGCCGATGATTTTTTGTCTGCCCTTTGCTTGGAGTGGGAGGCAGAGGCTAAAAAAGCAGAGCCTTTAGGTGTAAGAGTTGTACAGATGAGGTTTGGCGTGATTTTTGCAAAAGAGGGCGGTGCTATGGATAAAATACTGCCTCCTTTTAAAATGGGAGTCGGAGGGAAGCTTGGAAGTGGAACTCAGATGGTCTCATGGATACACATAGAAGATTTACTAAGAGCAGTAGAGTTTATAATAAAAACTCCTGCCATAACCGGTTCGGTAAACTTTACCTCTCCATATCCTCTCTCAAATATAGAGCAGACAAAAATTTTGGGCAAAGTTTTAAAGCGCCCGACATTTTTTTGTGTTCCCGCTTTTTTGATAAAGCTGATTTTTGGGGAGGGTGCTAATGTTATTCTTGACTCAAAAGAGGTCTACCCTTCAAGACTGCTAGAACATGGATTTGTGTTTCATTATGAAAAATTTGAAGATGCCTTAAGAGAGATAGTGGGCTAAAAAAAGGAGTTAAAATGCTAGACTCTGTTTTACTTAAAATTGCAAAAAATGCAATACTTGAGCAGTTTAATAATTCATATAGTATTAACAAGAAGCTTCTTCTTGATAAATACCCATTTTTAAACGAAGATGGTGCGACATTTGTAACACTTAAGCATGATGGGCATCTGCGGGGTTGTATAGGTACCATTGTTGCTTATCGCTCGCTCTATGACGATGTTGTTCAAAATGCCAAAGCTGCTGCATTTAAGGATCCTAGATTTAATCCGCTTTATGAAAAAGAGCTTTCACAAATTAATCTAGAAGTCTCTGTACTTAGTGAGCCAGAAATATTAGAGTATGAAGATTTTAGTGATTTACTCACAAAGGTAGAGCCTAATGTAGATGGATTAATCTTTAAGCATCATAGGTATCAGGGGACATTTTTACCTCAAGTTTGGGAGCAGCTAAAATCGCCAAAAGAGTTTTTAGAACATCTTAGTGCAAAAGCAGGATTAAGCCCATCAGCGTACGATGAGCACCCTCTCATATATAGATACAGAGTTGAAGCAATTGACGAAGAGTTTGATAAGATACCTCTGTTATAATGAAAGAAGCAGGAGATTAAAATGAAACGAATAATGAGCGTTAGTGGATCTTTTTATCCGGCGAGAGCTGTTGAGATTGAGAGATATTTTGAACATTTTAGTACGGTCTATGAGGAGGATAATGTTTTGCCTGCTATTAAAAGCAGAGCCGTGATAGTTCCTCATGCAGGTTATATCTACTCAGGTTACAGCGCAAATATAGCATATAAAGTTTTAGAAAATAGCGGGATTAAAAAGTTTGTAGTTATTGGTCCTTCTCATAAAATAGGGTTTGAAGGGGTCTCTTTATGTAACTATGAGGTCTATGAGACACCCTTTGGAGATTTAAATAACTCAAGCTTTTTGCAAAAGGCATTAAAGGAGAAGTTTGCTCTCTCATGTAATCCCGAAGCTCATATGGAGCATAGTACAGAGGTGCAGTTTCCTTTCATAAAGTACTACTTTGAAGATGCCGAGATAGTTGAGCTTGTTTACTCTTATGCAGACTCCTCTAGTTTATCTGAAATTATAGATTATGTTTTAAGTCTTGAAGATTGCGGAGTTATAATAAGTACTGATTTGAGTCACTTTCACAATCTTAGTAATGCGACTAGACTTGACAATATTTGTCTTGAAGCAGTTCAAAATATTGATATAGCCAAACTTCATAGCGGATGCGAAGCATGCGGAAAGCTTGGCGTAGAAGCACTGCTAATAAGTGCAAAAAAACTTGGGCTCAAGGCGCAGTTGCTAGATTATAGGACAAGTGCAGATGCAAGCGGAGATACGCAAAGTGTTGTCGGATACATGAGTGCATGCTTTTATAAGTAAAATATATTTACTAATATGATACAAAATGTACCTTTTTTTGATAATTCCCTTTGCTGTAACCTTAATGTGCTATAATTTGCGCAAAAATTAAAAGGAAATTTTATAATGACCCAAAGCGACCCGGCCTCGCGTAGTTTTACCCATGTTTATGTAGGAGCAATCCTATGACTCTACTCATTGTTTACCTCTCACTTGCCATTTTAATATCGTTTCTATGTTCGATTCTAGAAGCAGTATTGTTATCAAGCACAAACTCATATGTTGAAAGTTTGTCTAAAGATCATAATGAAAATCTAGTAAGTAAGCTAAAAGGCTTCAAGTCAAATATTGACAAGCCGATTTCATCAATTTTGACTGTAAACACCTTTGCCCATACAATGGGTGCAGCCGGTGTTGGTGCTCAAACACAGATTCTTTTTGGGGAGGAGTGGCAAACACTAGTTGCTTTTGTTGTAACGCTTCTTATTTTGTACCTCTCAGAGATTATTCCAAAAACTATAGGCGCGCTCTACTGGAAAAGACTTTTAGTGCCCTCTGCATATATGATTTCATTTATGATGACAATTAGCGCTCCTTTTACTTGGTTTTCATCATTTTTGACAAAGTATATCTCAAGAAACAAGAAGCATCAGAGCAACTTTTCGCGTGATGAGATTATGGCAATTGTCGCTATGGGTGAGAGAGAGGGTGCTATTTTAAGTAAAGAGAGTGATCTGATTGAGAACCTCCTAAAACTTAAAAATATTAAAGCAAAAGATATTATGACACCAAGAAGTGTTGTTTTTGCTCTGCCTAGCTCAACAACTATTGAAGAAGCGATAGAAGATGATAAAATGTACATTCACTCTCGAATCCCTATCTATGGCGAGACGCTTGATGACGTAGTCGGTATTGTCTTTAGTCAAAGAATACTTGAAGAGAGCAATGAAGATAATGACAAAACGACGTTAGAAAAGATTTCGCATGAAGTGCATATGGTATCAGAAAATATTCCTGTACCTACTCTGATAGATCAGTTCTTAAAGCGAAAAACACATCTATTTATAGTTTATGACAGTTATGGTCAAACAGTTGGTGTTGTTACTCTTGAAGATGCAATTGAGACGCTTTTGGGCGCTGAGATAGTTGATGAGATGGATGAGATTGAAGATATGCAGGTTTTTGCAAAAGATAGAAGTAAAAAGTTTCAAGACAAGATGAAGTTTGAGAGAAAAAAGATGGAAAAAGCTAAAAGCGTCTAGTGAGGTAGAAGATGGTTAAGGTTAGTGCTATTCAGATGCAGATGGGCGAAGATAAAGCTGCAAATATAGATAAAGCCGAAAGATTAGCTAGAGAGGCAGCCTCAAAAGGTGCGCAGATTATACTTCTGCCTGAGTTATTTGAGGGATTGTACTTTTGTAAAGATATGGATGAAAAATATTTCTCATGGGCATCGCCAAGGGAAGCAAACAAGCTAATAGAACGCTTTGCTAAACTTGCAAAAGAGCTTCAAGTAGTTATCTTGATAAGCTATTTTGAAAAGAGTGATGAGGGTTATTTTAACTCCTTAGTCGTCGCAGATGCCGATGGCACTATTATGGAAAACTACCGAAAAACGCATATCCCAGACGGCCCCGGATATGAAGAGAAATTCTACTTTAAACCAGGCAATACGGGCTTTAAAGTCTATGATACCAAGTATGCAAAAATAGGTGTCGGTATCTGTTGGGATCAGTGGTTTTGTGAGACGGCAAGAGCTTTAACGCTAATGGGAGCGGAGATCATCTTTTACCCGACAGCTATTGGAAGTGAGCCTGAGATTCATCTTGACTCAAAAGAGCATTGGCAGAGAGTTCAGATGGGACATGCCGCTACAAATACCGTACCCGTTGTAGTTGCAAATAGAATCGGCAAAGAGAAGGGCGAGACATGTAGCCTTGATTTTTACGGCTCATCATTTATAACAGACTATACGGGTGCAAAAATTGCAGAAGCCTCTAGAGATAAAGAGGAGATTCTTTATGCAGAGTTTGATATAGAAGATAATCAAAAGCAAAGAGAGTACTGGGGACTTATAAGAGATAGACAACCTGCAATGTATAAAAATATCTGTTAGTTTGGAACTTTTATTGCTTTGATTTAGTAAAAACTCTATAGAGGTTAAGTTGATGGATATAGTATTAAGAGATAATCTTATTCTCGTTACTACAGATTTTGATACATTAAACAGTGAGTGGATGAAGAATTTCTTGAATAATCATTCAAGAGGTATGCTTTTTTTGCCTAAAGCCGTCATGGTATTTAGAAATGAAGTTTTAGCTCAAGAGAGAGAGTTGTTCATAAGTCAATTAAGCCAGCACCACGCTTTAAAACATGACTTTTCACATGAGTTTTTTCTTCGTTCACTACTTAAGTTTGGAAATCAGCCAATTAGAATAGAGCTTAACAAACAAGAGGAACCTCAGGAGATAACTGTTAATCTCTATGCCTACAATAGTGATACAGTATTGATTTCACTGGGCTACCCAAACTCTTGGGTTTTAAGTTATCTTCGTTCGCAGCTTGAAGTTTATGTAGAGAGGGGAACGGATATATCTTTAGTCCTTGATGTCTCAGATTATAAGGCAAAAGCTAGATTAGAGAGAGCGCTTAATAAGCGAAATGTTTTGCATTACCGGATAAAGTATAGCTACAACAATCGCTTCATGAGCAAGCTCTATAGTGATTTTGCAAAATATAGTTTTGGAAATCTATGTAGCGACAAGGAAGATGAGCAAAAAAATCATTTTTATGCGGTATTGCAGTGTCCAATCGGGGCTAGTCAAAATAGTTTAAAAGAGAGTTATAAGAGGCTTGCAAAGGCGTATCATCCTGATAAGGTTTTACAAGAAGCTCCACATATGGTTGAGCACTACACACAAAAGTTTCAACTTCTTCAAGAAGCATACTCTGCACTAAGAATAAACTAAAAAAAATCCTCTATTAGCTCATCTCTTTTTATGTTTTTAACAAGTGCTTCAAAGTCTTGCGCGCTATATAGGGCAAGCTTTTTGCCTTGATGGCTTAGAAGCTCTTTGGAAAAACCTCTTTTTGAAAACAGAACCGCTTGTGTCGGTTCAATACCGAGTTTTTGGCACTTATCTAAAAGTTTATGCAACTCACTTTTATTTACTTTGCGATTTGACCATTTGCACTCTGCGACATAAATTTTCTCATCTTTAGTTATAGTAAGTATATCTATCTCTATATTTGCACTCCAGTAGCTCCCAGAGCTTAAAATCTGAGAATCTCTGAGATTGTAGTTTAGTAAAACCTCTGATAACTCTTCAAAAACTAGACTTGTATAACTATGCCTTCTCTTGTTAAAATCTTTAAAAAAATTATCGTAATTACCCTCTTGTATCTCTTTTGTATATGGAGCTACAAAGTAGAACCAAAATCTTACAAAAGGGTGAGTGAAGAGAACTTTGTGAGAGATTCTATATCTTGCGACCTCTCTTTTGAGTTTGCCTTTTGGGTTAAGGCTACGAGCTGGCTCCTCTCTTGAGAACTCTATTTGAATAAGCCCTTTTTGCTCTAGAAAATTTAGAGCACTTCCACCGTTTGCGTTGTTAAGACCGGCTCTGTTAAAAGCTGAAAATATCTTTCTATCACCTACGGCTAAAGCACGCAAAAGACGCAAACAACCTCTGTCAGCCATAGTTAAGTCTTCTATCTTTTTTCTTAAAAGTACAAACCTATCAAGGATTAGCTCTTTGATTAAAGCAGTCGCCTCTTGGGTTGTATCTACTTCCCAACCAAGTCCACCAAAGATTGAAAAATACTCAATCTGAGTCTCCATATCATCTGGATAATTTCTTGAATAAAATGAGCGAAACTGCTCCAAAAGTTTGTTCTTTATCATTCTTCTATTCTATCATAATTCACTTCCCCATTTCAACACATCTATACCGTATTTCTCTCTTATATCTTGCGAATATTTGGTCAATCTTTGCATCTTCTGTTCATCATTAAAACCGATAAGAGAGAGCTCTCTTTTTGACTCTCTAGTAAAGCTTGAGCAGTTTATGCTTATACGAATAGCATGGAGTCTTTTGTGAATGTCGGCTTCATTGAATAGGGATTGACATAGAGAGTCAAATTTTTTCTCTGTAAAAACCTCACAAAGTGTTATGTTTTTATGAGATTTTTGCTTCATCTCATAAGCGATGCCAAGATGAAAAACGGTAGGAATTACTTTGAGTTTTAAGATGGCAAAACTAAGATGACGAGCAAGAACATGCACTCTTCTTCTGAGTTCACTTCTATCATAAAGAGGGTCAAAAGTTCGAGAGATACCGATGCTTTTTCTTAGATGTTTTGTCTGAATCTCTTCATCACTCTGCCCAGTTACTCTTGCATATAGCTCTTTAGCATAAGGTCCCCAAGACTCAACTGTTCCTCGTCTATTTTTCAAATCCCCAAGAGTATGAATCTGGACAGAGCTTAGTTTTTCTTTCATACTTTTGCCTATCCCAGCAAACTCTCCTACCGGAATTTTATCTATGAAACTATCCATTTCATGGGCATAAACGACTCTGCTGCCAAAGGGTTTTGCATGAGATGTTGCAAGCTTTGCAATATAGCGGGTCTTTGCCGCGCCGATAGAGACGGGGAGTTTAGTGACTTTTTTTATCTCATGACGCAAATCATCGATAAAACGAGGCACATCCTCATCATCTACCCAACCGCTTAAATCTCCGAAAAACTCATCAATGCTTGCCTGCTCGACTAAAGGAATCTTGGTTTGCAAAAATTCATGAAGCTCATGAGAGAGTTTTTGATAAAGCGTCATGTTGGGTGCTTTTATAATAAGCTGTGGACATAATGTCAAAGCCTCTCTTATGCTCATAGCAGTTTTTACGCCGTAAGCTCTTGCCTCATAACTTGAAGTTGTCAGTATGCCTCTAACTCTACCGTCCGCATCTCTAAAGGCGTTTAAGTCATCATCACTCTTCTCATAAGTTTTATAAAAAGTAGGCACAAACGAGCCGGAGTTCTCAAAGTTTACCGTCTGTTTTTTAGCATCCTTGCTAAATATCTTCGTATCACTCCGCCCACCTATTGCAACAGGTTTACGCTCAAGCGATGGGTCATTTATGCGAGCGGCACTTACGAAAAAGCAATCTATATCTATGTGTATTTTCATAAATTGATTATATATAAATTTGTAAGCAAAGGTTTAAAATATGGCAAATTGACATAAAAGCTCTTAGAGACAAGAGTCTTGTTTGATGATTGTCAATTAAATTTTTGTAAGAAAAGAGTATAATTTTTTCCAAATTAAATTAGGGTGAAAAATGTCTAATATTAATAATTTTATAACTCAAGAGCACAATGTTTGTGATGAGATTTTTGCACACATAGAAGATGTTGTTGCAAATAAAAGTTTTAATAAATCAAAGAGAAGGTTTATATTTACTTGGATTGACAGGTTACAACTGTTTCACACAGTAATATTTTGGAGCATAATAATAGCAGGGATGCTTAAAATAAGTCATAGCATCACTATTGAGTGGGGAACTTTGATACAGTTATGGATACTCAACTTGTTTGTGTATGTATTTTTATCTATAGCAAACTATCTTAAATTAAGCATAGTGTTTATATATGTATATCTATTTTACATGACCCTTTATGTGAGTATGATTTCTTATGCACTTTATAGATTTTAATCAAATTTAAAAAAAAACAACGAGGATAAAAAATGTCTAATATTAAAGAGTTTATGACTCAAGATCATAGAGATTGTGATGAAATTTTTGCGCAGATGGAAGATGCAGTTGCTTCTAAGAGTGATGAGGCATTATCAAAGTTTGAAGAGTTTTCTGATGCTTTGACAAACCACTTTAAGATGGAGGAGATGGTTCTTTTTCCACAGTTTGAAAATGCATCAGGTATGACTCAGGGTCCAACTCAGGTTATGGTGATGGAGCATGAGCAGATGAGAGAGCTTCTCTCAAAGATGGAGGATGCTATCCAAGCCAAAGATAATGATAAGTTTTTTGGTATCTCTGAGACTCTTATGATATTAATGCAACAGCATAATATGAAAGAGGAGCAGATGCTATATACTATGATTCAAGAGCACTTAGGTGACGATGCAGATCATATCATTTCACGCATGAGAACTGTTGCATACTAACCTAGCACCGTTTAAGCTAGGTTTTTATACCTGCTCTTATCAAGGATTTTAGCTCTGTAATCTCTTCTCTTAGCTTTACAAGTTCACTATTTGTACTGTTGTTTGCTACTTGAACTTCTTCAACTATATGCTCTTGCTCTTTTTTGTTTATAATCGACATCGCATCAACTACTATAGCAACAATGAGGTTTATCATAACAAATGTAACTATAAAGATAAACGGCACAAAAAATATCCATGCAAGCGGGTAAACCTCCATGATAGGGCGAACTATTCCCATAGACCAAGATTCTAGTGTCATGATTTGAAAGAGCGTATAAAAAGATTCGCCTAAAGTTCCAAACCATTGGGGAAACTTCTCGGAATATAGCTGTGTAGCCATAATTGCAAAGATATAAAAAAAGAGACTCATAAGAGCGGCGATTGAGAGCATACCGGGGATAACACTTATAAGTGCGGAGACAATTTTTCTCATCTGCGGAACTACCGTTACTAATCTAAAGAGCCTTAGAACCCTCAAAACTCTTAAAATCTCAAAGCCTGCACTTAGCGGAACTAGTGAAATTGCAACGATTGTAAAGTCAAAAATACTCCATGGATCTTTAAAAAAAGAGAGCCTGTGAACATAGATTCTCATCACTATCTCTACCGTAAATACTGAAATTACAAATGTATTAAAGAGTGAAGTAAATGAAGCAAAATTAACCATAAACTCTTTTGAAGTCTCAAGCCCCATAGTTATGCCGTTTAGTATAATTAGTAAAGTTATAAAATTTGTGAAGTTTTTGCTTTGAACAACTGCTTGGATTTTACCGTACATGCGCATCCTTTAATTTTTTTTGGAATTTTATCACTCTTTAAATAATATTTGGTGGCTATGTTTTATGATTTGTAGTTTTATGTTGGTACAATTCGCTTATGAAATATATATTACTTGTTTTCACTCTTTTTTTTAGCTCATGCGGCATAAAAAACTATGAGCATACACAGACAAAAATCATTACCATAAAATCGCCAAAGATTAAGTTCTCAGACGTTGGTTATCTTCGTAACAGTGACAAATCAATAGAGCTTGAACTCTTTATGGCAGGCAAAAGCATAGAGAAGATAGCTATAAATCATCTTATTTGCGTTAGTGACGGCTGTATGAGCAAAAGAGGTTTCAACAAAGATTATCTAAATGAAGCATATCCGGATGACACGCTTCAAAACATACTGCTCTCAAAAGCAATTTACAACGGTATAAATCTAAGTAAAACTGCGGGTGGATTTACTCAAAAGATTCAAGATAAAGAGGTTGATATAAGCTATAGAGTGGAGTCAAAGGGTGTTTTTTTTAAAGATAGAAAAAATTCAATAATATTTAATATAAAGGATTTAGATGAGTAAGTTTGTAGGCGCACATGTAAGTGCAAGCGGAGGAGTTTTTAATGCGGTAGAAAATGCCGTGGCTATCGGTGCAAAAGCGTTTGCACTCTTTACCAAAAACCAAAGGCAATGGAGTGCTAAAGAGCTTGATAGCGAGACGATAGATAAGTTCAAGGAGGCGTTAGACAAAAGCGGGATTTTGCCCAAACATATACTTCCTCATGACAGCTATCTTATAAATCTCGGGCATCCTGAAGCCGACAAAAGAGAAAAATCGATGGATGCATTTCTAGATGAGGTGCAAAGATGTGAACTATTAGGATTAGATAGACTTAATTTTCATCCGGGAAGCCATCTTAAGAAGATAAGTGAAGATGAGTCTCTTGATAAAATTGCAGATGCTATGAATAGAACTCTAGATAAAACAAGCGGCGTTAGTCTTGTTCTTGAAAATACCGCAGGGCAAGGAAGCAATCTCGGTTGGAAGTTTGAGCATCTAGCGCAAATTATAGACAAAGTAGAGGATAAAAGCCGTGTTGGAGTCTGCATCGATACATGTCATATGTTTACTGCGGGTTATGATATAAGGACAAGAGAGGCGTATGATAAAACTTGGAGTGAGTTTGATAAAGTTATCGGCTTTAAGTATCTTATGGGGATGCATATAAACGACTCAAAAGCAAAATTTGCTTCACGTGTAGATAGACATCACTCACTTGGAAAAGGCGAGATTGGACTTGATGCATTTAGATTTATCATGAATGATAAGAGAATGGATGATATTCCGCTTATCTTAGAGACTATTGATGATAGTATCTGGAAAGAGGAGATAGAGCTTTTATACTCTTTTGTAGATTAAGGGCTATTTGTGTAAAATCAGCTCTTTTAATAGAGGTGGGGGATATAAATTGTTGAGAAGTATTGTTCTGTTTTTAGCACTAGGAATTACTCTGTTTGCCAGTGGCTATAAGATTCCGGAGACTTCGCTTGGCTCTGTTGCACTTAGTGCCGCAAATGTTGCACATGCAAGTGGTGCCGATGCCGCATACTATAACCCTGCAAATATGATTTTTATGAAAGATGAAGCGGTTATGGAAGCAAATCTAATCTATATCGGACTTAGCGATGTAGATTATGAAGCGGCGGGCATAGATATAAACTCAAAAAAAGAGAACTTTTTTGTTCCCTCTCTTGGCTATGTTTCACCAGAGATTAGCGGTGCTCGCTTTGGGCTTAGCATAGTATCTCCTGCCGGTCTCTCAAAGAGGTGGGAAGATGCGCCTGCTATATACAGTGCACAAGAGTTTACGCTTAAAACTCTTGAAATAAACCCGAGTGTTGCACTTCCTATAGGCGATAAAGTTGCTGTTGCTTTAGGTCTTAGGGCTATCTATTCAGAGGGAGTGGTAAAGAGTACCTCGCCTACCGCATTGCGCGATATGAATGGCGACTCTATAGATTTTGGATATAATCTGGCACTATCATATAAGCCGACACCTGAATTTGAGGCGGCTTTGACATACCGCTCAAAAGTAGATTTAAGCATCGATGGGGATGCTACACTCTTTTATAGAGACACTACAAATAAATTTGGCGGCGGGCTTGGCGCTATATATAGGTCAAACAGCAGTGCATCGGTAGATGTAGTTGTTCCTGCACTTTTTAATGCGGCTGTTGCTTATACTTTTTTAAGCGATACAACTATAGAGTTTGTCTATGAGAGAAATTTTTGGTCTGAGTATAAGGAGCTTGATTTTAATTATGGTGCAGGCGTAGATCCTGTTACAAATCTTGTTTTTGGTGAGCCGGTTGCAAAAAACTGGAAAGACTCAAGTGCTTATCGTCTGGGTATTACTCAAAAATTAGATAAATTTACTCTAATGGGCGGTATTATTATAGATGAGTCACCTGTACCTGAAACGACATTAGGGTTTGAGATGCCCGGTAGTGACTCCGTTTCGTTCTCTTTTGGTTCAAGATATCAAATAGATAAGAAGATAAGTATAGGGTTAGCCGCTCTTTACTCCATAAGAGAAGATAGAACGGTCTCAAACGCTAAGCTAGATGGAGAGTTTTCAAACTCAAATGTATTGATAATCTCATCTGCAATAGAATATAAATTTTAAGGAAATAATTGGAAACATTAATCGATTTTTTAGAAGCGAAAGATATAGAAAAAACGCTTATTTACGCACAGCTAAAGTGTAGCAAAACAGAAGCACGCTTGTTGCAGACACTTGCGAAAAGATATATGCGAGGAGAAGATGATGCTGTTATACTTGATCTTTTGCAAGAGATTTACGGCGAAGAAAAGTATGAAGCAATTAAGCATATTTCAGAGGTAAAGCTTCTCTTAGAACTAGGCTGGCTTCATCAGCAAAGCTTTACGCCTATAAAGATTTCAGAAGTAACACCTCTAGAGCTTTTAAACAGCGCAGTCGGTCTCTCGCCGTCATTTTTAAAACTGCTTCAAGAGGGAGCCTTAGAGAGTGAACTGCCTGACATTAAGCCATACTCTGATCATCTTGAGTATCTTCAAGATCAGTTTTTACGAATAGACCTCTACCAAAAGATGAGTGCAATCCGCCAAAATGTACATGAGCACTCTTTGGGGATTGATAGAACTCAGGCTAAGTTGAAAATATTAGAAAAGCGTATAGAAGATAGAGTCGCACAGACTCCGGAAAAATTGGTGCTTGATAAGTTTTTCAAGCAAAAAAAGATGGACTCAAAAGAGCAGGTTATTTTTCTAGCCCTTCTTCGTGAGGAGTATAGTGCCACAGACTCATCCCTGCGTGATATGAACACGCTAATTGAGCTGATATCGCTTGATGAGTATGAGCGTATAAAAAACCGCTCTCTTTTAGAGGATGGCTCAAACCTTATAAATGAGGGAATTATTGATTATGAGGAGATGCTTAATCCTTTTGGAGGAATTTCACGTGCATTTTATATTGTCGATGATGTTCTTCAAAGCATTATTCATCCACAAAAAAACAAAAAAGTTCGTCGTATAAAACTTAATACTCTTATAGATGAGCAGGATATTTTTGAGCTTGTAGAGCCTGAGACCTCACTAGAAGATGTCGTACTTGCGCATGATACTCAAGAGACACTCCAAAATCTTATGAGACAGCTAGATAAAGAGGTTGTTGGCAGACTTGTAGAGTGGGGTGTAAAAGATAAAAAGAGCGGTATTGATGCAAGAATAATCTTCTACGGAGCAGCAGGAACGGGTAAAACCATGACGGCATATTCGCTTGCAAAATCTCTAAAGCGTCAGGTTTTAGCATTTGACTGCTCAAAGATTCTTTCTATGTATGTAGGAGAGAGTGAAAAAAATGTTCGTAAGATTTTTGATACTTTTTACGATTTGTGTGAAAAAACAAAGACAGAGCCGATACTTCTACTAAATGAAGCAGATCAGTTTTTGGGTGCACGCTCAAGCGGAGCAAGCAGCGGAGCTGATCAGATGCATAACCAGATGCAAAATATCTTTTTGGAGCAGATAGAGAAGTTTAGGGGCGTACTTATCGCTACTACAAACCTTTTAGAAAACATAGACAAGGCATTCTCAAGACGCTTCAACTACAAGATAGAGTTTAAAAAACCAAACAAAGAGCAGAGACTCTCTCTTTGGAACAAGATGCTTCCCGTAAATGCTCCTTATGAGGACGGTTTTGATGTAAATGAGCTTGCAAGTTACTCACTAACGGGCGGGCAGATAAATCTAATTATAAAAAATACGGCATATAGAGTCGCAGTAAGAGAAGAACCGCTCTTTACTTTAGAAGATTTTGAGCAAGAGATTAAAAAAGAGAAAGACGCAAGTTTTGACAGTGAAAAACTTATGGGGTTTTTAAATAAATAAGATGAATAACTTTATGCTCCAAGCGATAAAAGAGGCATTTGACGGTGTGAAACATAATCATGGCGGACCCTTTGGTGCAGTTGTTGTAAAAAACGGCAAGGTTATCTCAAAAGCTCATAATCAAGTTTTAAAACAAAACGATGCAACTGCTCATGCAGAGATAAATGCTATAAGAAAAGCCTCAAAAAAGCTTAATACGTTTGATCTGAGTGGATGCGAACTATATACTACATGTATGCCATGTCCGATGTGCTTGGGTGCTATAAAGTGGGCAAATATAAAAACAGTATATTATGGGGCGACAAGTGAAGATGCCGATAAGATAGGCTTTAGAGATAAAGAGTTTTATGAAAAAGAGACTTTAAAGCTAAAAAATATCGACAGAGAGGAGTGCTTAAAACCCTTTGTAGCATGGAGTGCAAAAGAGGATAAAACACTCTACTAAAATAGCAATTTTTGGATTGTTAAATCTTTTTAATTCGGTTATCCTTTTAAAAATCAAAGGTTGGAGAAAAAAGATGAGTTTTATATCAAACGCAAGCTTGGATGTTGCAGATAGTGAAGTTTTTTCAATTATTGAAAAAGAGCTAAAGAGACAAACTAATCACCTTGAGATGATTGCTAGTGAGAACTTTACAAGCCCAGCGGTTATGCAGGCAATGGGAAGTGTTTTTACTAACAAATATGCTGAGGGGTATCCATATAAGAGATACTACAGTGGTTGTGAGGAAGCTGATGCCATTGAGCAGTTGGCGATTGAGAGGGTTTGTAAAATCTTTGGTTGTACTTATGCCAACGTTCAGCCCCACTCAGGAAGTCAAGCAAATGCTGCCGTGTATGCGGCACTCCTTCAAGCAGGAGATAGAATTTTAGGTATGAATCTCTCTGATGGTGGACATTTAACTCATGGAAGCAAACCATCTTTTTCAGGTAAAAACTACTCGGCATTTTATTATGGGGTAGAGCTTGATGGAAGAATCAACTATGAGAGAGTTTTAGAGATTGCAAAAATCACTCAACCAAAAATTATAGTTTGCGGTGCTAGTGCATACGCAAGAGAGATAGACTTTAAAAAGTTCAAAGAGATAGCCGATGAGGTTGGTGCTATTTTATTTGCCGACATTGCCCACGTTGCAGGTCTTGTTGCAGCGAACGAGCATATTAGCCCATTTCCTTATGCCGATGTTGTAACAACTACTACACATAAAACTCTAAGAGGTCCAAGAGGCGGTGTGATTATGACAAATAATGAGGAGATTGCTAAAAAAATCAACTCAGCCATTTTCCCCGGAACTCAAGGTGGACCGCTTGTCCACGTTATAGCTGCGAAGGCAGTTGCATTTAAAGAGGTGCTAGATTCATCATGGAGAGAGTACGCAAAACAAGTAAAGGCAAATGCTAAAGTGCTTGAGAGAGTACTGCTTGCAAGAGGTTTTGAGCTTGTCTCAGGCGGAACGGACAATCATCTTGTTTTGGTATCATTTTTAAACAGACCTTTTTCGGGTAAAGATGCAGATGCTGCTTTAGCAGATGCGGGAATAACTGTAAATAAAAACACAGTTCCGGGAGAGAAGAGAACACCGTTTATAACCTCGGGTATCAGAATAGGAAGCCCTGCATTAACGGCAAGAGGTATGAAAGAAAAAGAGTTTGAGTTTATCGCAAATAAAATCTGCGATGTTTTAGATAATATTGAAGATAAAGTTCTCCATGCTAAAATAAACAGAGAGTTAGAAGAATTAGCTAGGAATTTTGTGATTTACAATCAATCGACTTACTAAGGTTTTTTTGAGAGTTTGGAGAGGCGATGCATACTTTTAATAGCAACTATATACAGATAGAAAAAGCAATCAAATATATTGATGAGAATTTCAAAGAGCACCCTTCAATTGATGAAGTCGCTAAAAATATCGGCATGAGCAAATACCACTTTATAAGAGTATTTAAAGAGTATGTAGGTGTTACTCCTATGCAGTTTTTACACAGCGTCACACTAAACTATGCAAAAGAGCATATAAAAGAGTCCAAATCCATACTTGAGAGCAGTTTAGATATGGGACTCTCAAGCTCAAGCAGACTGCATGAACTTTTTGTAAACCTAATCGGGGTAACTCCAAGGGAGTGGAGAGAAAAGGGCAGAGATGTTTTAATAACTTACGGATTTGGAGAAACTCCTTTTGGAGAGGCTTTGATAGGATTTACGGACAAAGGCATCTGTTATTTGGGTTTTATTGATAATAATAAAAATGAGATTTTCAGTAGATTTAAAGAGCTTTGGGAAAATGCAAATCTCTGTTTTGATGAAAAAGCCGCAAATGAGTACCTAGAAAATATCTTTATAAAAAATAAAAAATACTCCCTTTACGTAAAGGGGACAAATCTTCAAGTAAATGTCTGGAGAGCTCTTTTAAACCTGCCAAACGGGGTAGTAGCAACCTACCAAGATATAGCAAATTTTGTAGATAAACCAAAAGCAGCCAGAGCGGTAGCGAGTGCCATTGGAAAAAACCACATAGGGTATCTTATCCCCTGCCATAGAGTCATAGCTAAAAGTGGAGCTATGAGTGGCTATAGATGGGGAATTGAGCGCAAAAAAATACTGATTGCTTATGAGTCTTTAAATAAACAAAACAGAGAAGTTTAATGAACTTTAAAAGGAGAGATTTCTCCCTTATTTGTAATATCTTCCTACGCACTCTAAAATATCCACTCTTATAACAGCGGTTGTATTTATCATCTTAAGAGGCATCTCTTTATCTGCTAGATGAGGAGTGAATTTTTCTATGATTTTAGATAGTGCGATTTTTTTCTCATCAAAATCAGTTACGATTGAAGCTGTACCGTTAGCGATAATACTATTGAACTCCGTGTTTACATCGCAAGGATTTTTAACACCTTCATGCAATAAAGAGAACATCTCATCTATCTCAAAACAGACATTTTGGTTAAACGCAATGTTGTCAATTTTTTTACCCTTTGGTAAGCCGTGCATATATATTTTATCTTCAAAATATACAAAATGCATAGGCAGGATATATGGAAAACCATCTTGAGAAAAAGTTCCAAGCCGCCCAACTTCAGCTCGCAAAAATAGCTCCTCTATCTGCTCTTTGCTTAAGAGGTGTGTTTTAGTCCTATGTCTCATGTTTGCCCCTTTTTAAATATAAATTTAGCGTTAGTATAGGCAAGTTATAGAAGTTTAGTCAATCCAAAAATTGCTTATAAAATAGAGCTTAAGAGACAATAGTGTCTTATATAAACTCAATTTAGATATTATAGAGTAGTTAAATAAAATATAAGAAAAAGCATATGAGATTGGTAGTACTATTTTTATCGCTCTTTTCACTCTTATTGGCAGAGCCTGTCGTAAAAATAGATTCTGATACTTTTAGCATTACAGATTTTGAGCTAAGTTATCTTGTTGATAAAACGAATGAAGTAAAGTTTGAAGATATTAAATCTAAGCAGTTTAAGCAAGGTCCAAACAGGGACTCTTTGGGTATTAAAGTTAAAGACGTTTGGGTAAAAATAAAACTCTTTAATGAAACAAAGAGAGAACAGACTATATTTTTACATCAAGACACAGCTTTTAAATTTACAAGCATAGAGTATTTTGAAGTAGACAGTAGTGATAAACTTGTAAATCATCAAGCTATTGTTCCATATGGTCCACTTGCCAAAGAGCAACTCAACGGCGCAGATGCAGTTTTTGAGTTTTCAATCAAGCCAGATAAGTACAAGACAATATATCTGCATCAAAAAACTCCCGCCTACCATTTTTACAACTTTTTAATATATTCACAAAAAGAGTCTATTAGATATTTAATATATGAAAAAGTAGATGCAGTGCTAATCTCTGGGCTTCTTTTGGCTTTGGCTCTATACAACCTGCTCATCTTTATCTCTTCGAGGTATAGAGAGTATCTCTACTACTCTTTGTATCTCATCTCCTCAACTATGTGGATACTTTATGTCTATGGCTCATTGGCACACTATTTTCAAATATATGGGGATACTCCTGCAAGATTTAACTTTGGGATAATGTTAGCTCCCATTTTTTTAGCACTTTTTATTCAAACAATTTTTAAAACAGAAGAGAAGTATAAATTTGAGCATAAGCTATTATCTAGCATCATAGTTGTTTCGCTATTGAACTTTTTATATGGCATTGTAGATTTTACTACTGCTTTAGAGATTTTAGCTTTATCCCATAATTATGCTCTTATTGTATTTTTGTGGGTTGCTGTTAACCTCTACATAAGAGGGGATAAGCTTGTAAAAATATTTCTGTTTGCCCATACATTTTATCTATTTTTTAGCATTTATGCCCTTATGTATTTTACCGGTTTTGCGGACTCTAACTATATATCGTCTCGTGGTACAAGTATCGGTCTTATTATTGAGGCGCTACTACTCTCTTACTTGGTTGCACATAAATTTAAAATCATGGAAGAGGAAAAAGAGCAAGAGAGACTAAAACAGATAGAGTTAAAGCTCTTAGCATCAACTGACCCTATGACTAAGCTCTACAATAGAAGATATTTTACCGAGATATCTAAAGAGGTTTTAAATATCTCTAAAAGAGAGAAGAAACATCTATCTATTCTCATGATTGATATAGATAGGTTTAAGAGGGTAAACGATACTTATGGACACCAATTTGGCGATGAAGTGTTGATTAATTTATCACGGCTTCTACTTGATACTCAAAGACAAAGCGACATAGTTTGTAGATATGGAGGCGAGGAGTTTGTTATACTGCTGCCAAATACTGCACTCCAAGATGCCACTTATTTAGCCGAGAAGTTACGCAAACTAGTAGAGTCACTAACTCTCATCTCTCCAAAAAATGAAGATTTTAACTTTACGGTAAGCATAGGCGTAGCTCAAATAGATGTAGAGAATGAGGCAGATATTGAGCAGGCTTTAAAAAGAGCCGATGATGCTCTTTATGAGGCAAAAAATAGCGGTAGAAATAGAGTTAGTACTAAAAGGTAGCTGCAAGCTACGCTTTTAGTTTATCCTGAACCTCTTGAAATATCTTTTTGGAATCATCTGACGCACTCTCGCCAACTCTACTAAAGAGTAAAATAGCAATCCACGCAAAGATAAATCCAGGCAAGAGTTCGTATAGATCAAATATACCACCCTCTAGATTTTTATAGATTATGACTGTTAAAGAGCCAACTACCATTCCTGCTATTGCTCCTACTCTTGTTATGTTTTGGTTATATAGAGATAAAATCACAAGCGGTCCAAAGGCTGCACCAAAACCGGCCCAAGCGTAAGAGACGAGCTGCAAGACACTCGAATTTTCATCTGTTGAGATATACCAAGCGATGAGTGCAATAGCTATAACAGTAGCACGACCAACCCAAACAAGCTCTTTGTTGCTTGCCTCTTCTCTTAAGAGTGCATGGTAGATATCTCTTGTTAAAACTGAAGATGAAACTAGAAGTTGAGAGTCAATAGTGCTCATGATAGCAGCTAAAATAGCAGCGAGTAAGAATCCTGCAATCCAAGGGTTAAAAAGTAGTTGAGAGAGAGTTATAAAAATCTTCTCACTATCTTGTAAGTCAACTCCATTTGCCATAACATAGACAAAACCAAAGAAACCAACAGCTAGTGAGCCAAGTATTGATAATCCCATCCAAGTCATGCCTATAGTTTTTGCGCGATGCATCTCATTCTCATCTCTTATGGACATAAAACGCACCAAGATGTGAGGCTGACCAAAATATCCAAGCCCCCAAGCTAGAAGTGAAATAACTCCAATAATGGAGCTTCCTCTAAAAATATCTAGCATCTCTGCTTCATGAATATTTATGACTCTTATGGCTTCACCTAATCCGCCGACATCATATAAGACTACCATAGGCGTGATTACAAGAGCTAACATCATAAGGATACCTTGAATAAAATCTGTCCAGCTAACAGCGTTGTATCCGCCTAAAAATGTGTAAGAGACTATAATAAAACTACCGACAATTAGTGCAGTTGAATACTCTAAGTTAAATGTAGCTTCAAAAAGTTTAGCACCGCCGACAAGTCCTGAAGATGTATAGAGGGTGTAAAAAACTAAAATAACAATAGCAGTTATAACTCTTAGAGAGTTTTTGTTATCTTTAAATCTGTTTGAGAAATAATCAGGAATAGTAATAGCGTCATGAAGATAGTGAGTATAGACTCTAAGCGGTTTTGCAACGAAGTGCCAGTTCAAAAATGCTCCAATAAAAAGTCCAACAGCAATCCAACTACCAACTAAACCATCACTATACATCATCCCCGGAAGCCCTAAAAGTAGCCATCCGCTCATGTCAGATGCACCGGCACTAAGGGCTGTTACCCCCGGACCCAAGCCTCTACCACCAAGAACATAATCGCTCAAATCATCAGTTTTAAAGTAGAAGTAAAACCCAATGCCTAACATAACTAACATATATAGAGAAAATGAGATTAAAAGTGGTGTCTCCATCTATATCTTCTCCTCTGTCTCATGAAAAATTGTTTTGTCTATATCCATGTATTGATTCCTTTTTATATTTGGTCTCAGTACCTTTTTAAACTCTTCTATCTTTAATGAGTAAGGCAGTAAAAATATTTTAGTAAAATAATTACGCTTTTAGTGTATAGTTTAGCACCTTAATAACTAATAATACTACACAATCAAGAAGCTTCTAAATAACCCCAAAATACCATGATGCTATAGAGAAGTAGATTAAAACACCACTAATATCTGCTATGGAGGTAATAAGCGGAGCACTTGCTGTTGCCGGATCTAACTTGAGTTTTGTAAAGATAAATGGTAAAAGTAGTCCTATAAGGCTTCCAACTAAAACAACAATAACCATAGTTAAACATACAACAAACATAACCTCAGGGGCTCTAAAACTAGCTACAACTCCAATCGCCAATGCCATCGTTATACCGAGCAACAAAGCCACGCCTATCTCCTTTGCTATGAGCTTGTACCAGTCGGTAAGCTTAACATCTCCGATGGCTAAGGAGCGAATCATGAGCGTTGCTGATTGGGAACCGGCATTTCCTCCGCTATCTATTAGAAGCGGCAAAAAGAAAACTAAAGCAACGGTTGATTGTATAAGAGCCTCAAAGTTTGCGAGTGCCGCGCCTGAGAAGATATTCATAAAAACAAGCAGCACAAGCCAAACTATACGCTTTTTATAAAGATTAATAATGCGCTCTTTGAGGGGATTACTAATTGCTTTTGAAAAAGAACCAAATTTATGGAAGTCCTCAGTTGACTCCTCTTCTACAACATCCATGATGTCATCGATGGATACGATGCCCACAAGAGTGCCATCGGCATTTAAAACAGGAAGCGCTACTCTGTCGTAATCTTGAAATGTTGCGATAGCCTTTTCTTGGTCATCCATCGCATTAAGAGCAATAAAACGGTAATCAAGTAGCTCGGTAATTTTTTGCGTCGGTGAGGCAAGAATAAGCTCTTTGATACGCAAATCATCTAAAAGTTTTCGCTTCTCATCTACAACATAAATCACATTTAATGTTTCAGAATCTCTGCCATATTTTCTAATATGAGCAAAGGCTTCTTCTACCGTGTTGTGAGGCTTTATTGCGACATATTCAGGTGTCATCAAACGCCCGATACTATCCTTGGGATATTTAAGTAGCTGTATCGCTATCGTTTGCTCTTTTGGAGACAAAGAGTTGATAAGCCTTTGTGCTATATCTTTTGGAAGCTCTTTAAAAAGTGCGGTTCTATCATCGGGATCCATATCATTTAGTAAGAGGGAGAGCTTATGATTGCTTTGTGCTAATTTTTGAATAATTTCAAGTTGTTTCTCATGAGAAAGAAGAGAAAAAGTCTCTTTTGTCTGCGCTCTTTTTAAAAGTCTAAAGAGGATTATTTCATTTTCATCCTCTCTATATTCGATAAGATTTGCCAGATTAAAGGAGTCGTGCTCTGCTAGTAAACGCCTGAGCTTACCCCACTCTCTATTAAGCAGAAGTTCATGAAGAGTTGCTTCTAAATGCTCCATAATGCCTTCCCCCTCTTGAAAAAGTAATTAAGTTTATGATTTTATCCTAAAAATGCAAGCAAGTATTGTATCTTCTGATTTAAGAGCTACATTGCTAAAATATTTATACTTTTTACTAAAATAAGATAAGATTAAAAAGGCCTCAAAAGAGTTACAGACAAAATAGTAGGAGTCCTAGATGAGTAATAAAACTTTAAACATCTCTAGAAGAGTATTTGTAAAAGGTGTTGTAGCATCTGCGTTGGCTACCACTGTTCCTATAAGTCTAAACGCAAGCACGAAAATTTTAACTCGTAGAGATACAGAGGAGTTAAGCGCAACTGAATTTAATCTTACAATAGATAAAATAAGTGTAAACATAACAGGCGAACCGTCGGTAGCTACTGCAGTAAACTCAATGCTAGCAGGTCCAACTCTCAGATGGAGAGAGGGTGATGAAATTACCATAAACGTAACAAATAACCTTGAAGAAGATTCATCAATTCACTGGCATGGTATTATTCTCCCAGCATCTATGGATGGTGTTCCTGGGATTAGTTTTGATGGAATCCGCCCCGGGGAGACTTTTACATATAAGTTTCCAGTTGTTCAAAGTGGGACATATTGGTATCACTCACACTCTGGATTTCAAGAGCAAACAGGTGTTTATGGTGCAATAATTATAGAGCCAAAAGAGGAGATACTTGATTATGATAAAGAGTATGTCATCTTACTCTCAGATTACTCAGATGAGAAGCCATCTTCCATATATAGAAAACTTAAACTCTCAGCTGATTACTACAACTTTAATCAAAGAACTGTAGGAGATTTTCTTACAGAAGTGAGGGAAAAAGGTTTTTTTACCGCATTTAACCAGAGAAAAATGTGGAACAATATGGCTATGACGGATAGGGATTTATCTGATGTAACAGGATATACATATACCTATCTGATGAATGGGCAAAATCCGGCAACAAACTTTAAAGCAATATTTAAAAATTCTCAAAAGATAAGGCTTCGTTTTATTAACTCAGCGGCAATGACATTTTTTGATGTAAGAATCCCCGGACTTAAAATGAGGGTGGTAGCAGCAGATGGAAACTATGTTCAACCTGTAGAGGTAGATGAGTTTAGAATTGGCGTTGCAGAGACTTATGATGTAATAGTTGAGCCGGAAGATAACAAAGCTTATGCAATCTTTGCACAATCTCTTGATAGAAGCGGATATGCTCTTGGGGCTTTAACATATGATGCATCAATAGTCGCACCGACGCCCAAAATGGATGAGGTCGGTATTTTATCGCATGCTGATATGGGTATGAATATGTCTGGGATGAAAGAAGCAAAACAAGAGCATGATATGTCATCAATGAAAGAGCCTCCAAAGAAGCATGAGAGTGTTATGAAGTGTGGTGGAGGTATGGATATGTCTGCAAGTAGTTCTAAAATGGAGATGAATATGAATAACGTAAATATTCCTATAACTCCTTTAGAGGAAGATAGAGGGGTGCAAACTACCATGAGAGCAATAGACCCACAATATAGACTAAATGACCCAGGGGTTGGATTAAGAGCAAACGGCAGAAAAGTTCTAACGTATGCTGATTTAAGATCTCTAGCACCTACAACACATGACAGATATCCGGATAGAGAAATCATACTAAGGTTAACCGGCAATATGCATAGATATATATGGACTATCAACGGCATAGCATATAAAGATGCAAAACCGCTGGAGTTTAAATATGGGGAGAGATTAAGGATTACATACATTAATGACACAATGATGAATCACCCTATGCACCTTCATGGAATGTGGAGTGATTTAGAGACGGGAGATGATAATCATTTACCTAGAAAACATACTGTTATAGCACAACCAGGTTCAAAAATAAGCTTTCGCGTAAATGTAGATGCAAAAGGTTCTTGGGCTTATCATTGTCACCTTCTTTATCATATGAGAGATATGTTTAGAAAAGTTGTAGTGCTTTAGGGTGGGAGTTATTATGAAAAATTTATTATTAGCAGCAGTATTAGCATTAGTCTTGAGTAAATCTGCATTTGCGGATGGAAGTGGTGGAGATATTTTAAGAGCAACTGTTATGGTAGATAAGTTAGAGTATCAGTTTAATGATGAAAAAGCAACTGCTTGGGAGAGTTATGCCTATGTGGGGTATGATTTAAACAAGATTTATATCTATAGTGAAGGAGAAAAGGTTGATAATGTAAGTTCACTTAAGAGTGAGAATCAGCTAGTTTATTCTCGAGCAACAACGCCTTACTGGGATGTTCAACTTGGGGTTGCTTATGATAAAACAGAAGAGTCAGACAAAACTTGGGGTGTGATAGGTGTTCAAGGTTTAGCTCCATACTTTTTTGAAATAAGAGCAGTTGTATTAGTAGGCGATGAAGGAAATATAGGTTTTAGAGCAGAAGCCGAATATGAAGCACTTTTTACTCAAAAACTAATTCTGACACCCAGTATAGAGATGGAAGCATACTCAAAAGATAACTTAGAGATGGGTATAGGAAGCGGTTTTTCAAACCTTACTTTAGGAGCGAGACTTAGATATGAGTTTGTAAGAGAGTTTGCTCCCTATATAGGAATACAATGGAGTAAAAATTTTGGTAATACGGATGACGTTGTACCATTAGATGAAGTTTATATAACTACGGGATTTAGATTTTGGTTTTAAGAAGCGGTGTATACTTTAGTACTAAAATTAAAAACAAAAGAGCTTCTAAGGCTCTTTTGTAATTAAAGTTTTAAAATATATAATTTACACCCAATAAAATAGAGTGATCTGTAAACTCAGCTTTTATATCCGTGTAGTCTCCACTATTATCTAAATACATATGTCGTTTGTCAATATCTTCTGCAAAACGGTAGCTGTACTCAGCAGTTATATTTATATTTGAGGTGATGGAATACTCCATACCTAAACCTAAAATAAAAAGGTCTAAGGAGTTACTAAATGTACCATTTTGAATTTCTGTACTACCCCTGATAGCGTGATCAACATCAATTCTTCCATATCCAAAACGCCCTGTTACATAAGTTTTGGGTGTAAATTCGTAACCGCCTTTATAGCTTAGCTCATATGATTCATTAGTATAAAAACTGCCGCCTAAATTTGATGAAGAGTTTACCACATAATTTCCTTCGCCGTTTGTATCTTTAAATGAGAACTCCAGACCATGAAAACTATTTTCTAGATATACACGCCATCCCGCATGCAAATCATATATTGCACCAACCTCACCAAGTGACATACTTGTTACTCTCCCAGCATCGTTACTTCGTGAATCTACAGACGGTATGTTTATCCCTAAGTTTGCGCCTACATAAAACTTTCCACTCTCTAGAGTTTGAGCAAAAGCCAAAGAACCTGTTAGCAATAAAACTGCTGCTGTTTTAGAAAAATACATTAGAACTCCTTTTTATTCTTAATTAGGTAAGTAGAGTATAACTCCTAAATACTTTTGAGTACCTTACTAGACTCTCGTCCATAATTAAACAATTAAAATACTTTTTTTATATATCTTGAGAAATGAAAAATGTCACTTTACAATAATTCTCTTTTATTTGTGTTTCTGATTTACACATTGCATAGAATAAGTCAGAAAAATATGTAGTATTTAGTAACACAGACTTCTTCAAATAGCGCCTTAATGTTTTATTTAATACTCTTTTTGCTACAATCCCCCTAACTGTTTTTTCTAAAAATATATGAAAATATTTAAGTCAAACGGCTTATGTTTTTATGCGTTTTAAAAAATAATTATAATAAAGGTAGGTTATATGGAGCATGTAGTGACTTCAAATCCTTATTTCGGGGTATTTGTACTTTTCCTTCTAACATTCGGTGCATTTATAGTAACAACAATAATAGCGCGTTTGGCAAGTCGTGCGTTAGCGGCTAAAAGTAATGAAAAAATTAAACTCTCAGTTTATGAGTGTGGACCTGAGGTTACAAAACAGCCAAACAGAATCTCTCCGCAGTTTTATCTATTTGCACTGCTTTTTTTACTATTTGATGTAGAGATAATCTTTATGTTTCCTTGGGCTGTTGATTTTAAACTGCTTGGATGGTTCGGTTTTGCCGAGATGTTAATGTTTATACTGCTTTTAACGATAGGTTTTATTTATGCATGGAAAAAAGGAGCGCTTGAATGGCACAACATAAAATAAATTATACGCAAAACGGTGGTTTGCCGGTTGCACTTACAAGCATAGACAAGATTGTAAACTGGGGACGTTCAAACTCGATTTGGGCTCTAACTTACGGTCTTGCATGCTGTGGTATTGAGATGATGGCTTCGGGTGCTTCAAGATATGACTTCGATAGATTTGGAACAATCTTTAGAGCATCTCCTCGTCAAGCAGACGTTATGATAGTTGCAGGAACGCTTACAAAAAAACATGCAGAGTTTATTAAAAGACTTTATGATCAGATGACTGAGCCAAAATGGGTTATCTCTATGGGTTCATGTGCAAATACGGGTGGAATGTTTAACACTTACGCTACTGTTCAAGGGGTAGATAGAATCATCCCGGTTGATTTGTATCTTCCGGGTTGTGCTCCTCGTCCTGAGACGCTTCAATATGGAGTAATGCTACTTCAGAAAAAAATTCGTGCCAACAAAGCTTCAAGAGCACAAACTGCTAAAAGGTTGATGTAATGAGAGCTTATAAACCTAAAGATAATGTACAGGCAAAAGCCTACTATACCGATAGATACTATGTCTCTCCACAAGTTCCGAAACTACATGTAGAGAGTGATGAGATTTTTGCCGCAGATTTAGAGGCTATAAAAGCAAAAGTAGATGTTCTTGATGCCTATATCCAAGTTGAGCAGATGGTTGTTTTTATCAACCCTTCTGATAACTATAAAGTACTAGAGCTTTTAAGAGATGAGTGCGACTATACTCAACTAAGCGAGATGAGCGCAATTGACTGGCTTGCAGATAGAGGCGGTTTTGAGATTTTTTATCAGATGCTTAGTATGAACAAACGCAAGCGCATTCGTATAAAGATGTTCATTAACAAGGGTGAAGCGGTAAATAGCGTTGAGAAGCTTTTTCGCTCAGCTGACTGGTCTGAACGTGAGATGTTTGATATGTTTGGTATTGAAGCAAACGGACACCCGTTTATGAAAAGAATTCTTATGCCATATGATTGGCAAGGATATCCACTTCTAAAAACATATCCGCTTCAAGGCGATGAGTTTGCTGCATGGTATGAAGTTGACAAGATTTACGGAAAAGAGGCGCGCGATATTATAGGGCCTGAACTTCGTGACACCGCAAAAGTCGATAGATATGACTCTGAGCGATTTGCACGTCTTGGACATGAGGTGCCTAAGGGAACTAAGATTACCGGTAATGAGCCTAAGAATGAGCAGAATTATCAAGAAGAGGGCGGCGTATTTATGATTAAAAAATTTGATAAAAAAGATTCGGTTGTCGTTGACGACCCTCAAAGATAGGTGGTGACATGCAAGTAAAAAATAGATTAACCCCGTTTTTTGAAAATATTACCTTTGATCGAGAAGATAATGAGATGATACTCAACTTCGGTCCTCAGCACCCTTCTGCTCACGGACAACTTCGTTTAATGCTTCACCTTCAACAAGAGATGATTGTAAAAGCACATCCGGATATCGGATATCTTCACCGTGGTATGGAGAAGATGGCTGAAAATATGATTTATAATGAGTTTATGCCCACAACAGACCGTATGGACTACATTGCTTCATCTTCAAACAACTATGGATTTGCTCTTGCGGTTGAGAAGCTAATCGGTCTTGAAGTGCCACGCCGCGCTAAAGTAATTCGTATGATGCTTCTAGAGATTAACCGCTTGATGAGTCACCTCTTTTGGTTAGCAACTACTGCACTTGATATCGGTGCTATGACGGTTTTCCTTTTTGCATTTCGCGAGAGAGAATATCTTATGGATATCATCGAAGGATATTGTGGAGCGAGACTTACTCACGCCGCTATCCGTATAGGCGGTGTTCCGCTTGATATTCAAGATACATTTATCGCTCAGCTCAAAACATTTTTAGATAAACTTCCTCAAAATATCAAAGATTATGAAGATCTTCTTGACACTAACCGTATCTGGCTTATGAGAATGGAAGAGGTTGGAGTAATATCTAAAGAGATGGCACTTTCATGGGGATGTACAGGACCAATGTTAAGGGCTAGCGGTGTTGCTTGGGATATTCGTAAAGAGGAGCCGTATGAGCTTTATGATGAAGTAGAGTTTAAAGTGCCATATTCAGATAAGGGTGACAACTTTGCAAGATACCGCATCTATATGGAAGAGATGAGAGAGTCTGCAAAGATTCTTTATCAAACTATAGACATGTATGAAGAGTGTGTTAAGAGTAATCAAACCGAGTTGATGGCTCATGCGCCTAAATATGTCTCTGCTCCAAAGCTTGACATAATGACGCAGAACTACTCCTTGATGCAGCACTTTGTTCTTGTTACTCAAGGTATGAGACCACCTGTTGGAGAAGTTTACGTAGCGACTGAGTCTCCAAAAGGGGAGCTTGGTTTTTACATCAACTCTCAAGGCGGACCTTATCCATACAGACTTAAACTTCGTGCACCGTCATTTTGGCATACAGGAATTTTAACTGATCTTCTACCGGGGCACTATATTCCGGATGTCGTTTCAATAATCGGTACGACAAATATCGTATTTGGAGAGGTTGATCGCTAATGAAAAGATATGATTTAAGACACTTAAAGGATGGTTTTGAGCCTAGAATGAGAGAGATTTTAGCAACTCATAAAGCTGGTGAGGTAGCAATTTTTTTATTTGAAATCGGGGATTTTTCTCCGATTCAAAGATCGGCAGATCTGGTAAAAGAGTGCGGATATGAGTTATTAAACTCTTTAAAGTTTAACGAAGTCGACTGGACTATCGTAACAAAAAAATAAGTGGGATTTGAATTTTGAGTAAAGTATATTTTTCTACTTGGAACGGTGAGTTTATCAACAACATCAACAAGCCGCAAGAGGAGTGGGAAGAATCAGCTTACAATCTGCCCGCGCAGTATGATAGTCACCGTGAATCTAGAGCTTTTATAGGCTGGGACGGCGTGGCACTTTTTGATGAAAATGTAGATGTCATCCGTCTGGCAATGGAGTATGCAGCACAGTATCAGGAGTATTCTGAAGCGTGTGGAAGATGCGCACCGGGACGTTGGGGTGGACGAATTTTATATGATCAACTAGATAAGATTGCTCGCGGAGAGGGAAGCATAGCTGATTTGGACCATCTAAAAGAGATCGGTAAAAGTATGCAGATTACTTCAAAGTGTGAGATTGGAAAAACCGTTCCAAATCCAATAATTGATCTTATGACTCATTTTGAAGATACTTTTTTAGAGTGCATAAATGAGCAGAAGCCATCAAAACATTATCATGAGACAATAGGTTATATCGCAAAGATTACATCACCTTGTTCTGATGCTTGCCCTTCTCATGTAGATATTCCTGCATACATTGAGGGAGTAAGAGACCTTAGGATGGATGATTCTCTTATTGCAACTCGCCAAACTATGCCGTTAGCGCATGTTTGTGGGCGTGTATGTCCACATCCATGTGAAGATGCATGTCGCCGCAGTAACCTTGATGAGCCTATATCTATTATGGCACTCAAGCGTCTTGGTGCAGATTGGGAGACCGACCACGGATATGATTTCTTTCACCCTATGGAGAAAAAACCAAACGTAGGCAAAAGAGTTGCGGTTATCGGTGCAGGTCCTGCAGGACTAACTACTGCTTACTATCTTGCGGCAGAGGGCGTGGATATTGATGTTTATGAGGAGCTTCCTGTTTTAGGCGGTGAAGTTGCCGTAGGTGTTCCTGAGTATAGAATGCCGATTGATAAGTACAATCAAGATATAGAGTGTGTAAGAGATATGGGAGTTAACTTTATAACTAACTCTAAGATAAATGCCGATGACATGAGAAGGTTTGAGAGCGAGTATGATGCAATTATGGTTGCAACCGGAACTAGAATCTCAAAAAAAGTTTACTGTAACAACGAAAGAGCGGAGATAAAAGGGTACTGGGGCGCAATAGACTTCCTCGATAAAGTAAACCTTTATGAGAAGTATGGTTATGAAATCTCAAAAGAGGAGCAAGAGAAGAACCTTTTAACAACTCCATATGTTGATTTAACAGGTAAAACTGTTGTCTGTGTAGGAGGCGGTTTTACTTCTATGGATGTTGTAAGATGTGCAATTCGTGCAAATGCGAAAAAAGTTTATATGATATATCGTAGAGATGAGAAAACAATTATTCGCAATACTACTTATGAAGAGTACCATGAGGCAGTAGAAGAGGGAGTTGAGTTTTTGTTTCACTCCGCAGTAGCTGATTTAAGAGATGAAGATGATGTAGTTAAATCTCTCTTGATAGATAAGTTTGAGTTAGTTCCAAATCCTGATGGAGGACGTGCAGAGCTTGTTAAAATCGAGGGTGCTTCATATGAGATAGAGGCTGATTATCTTATCCCTGCAGTTTCTCAATCAGCTGATTTACAGCTTCTTCCTGAAGAGTGGGAGATTGAGAAGACTTCATGGGCGACTATTAAGACAAATGGCAAGGATTACATGACATCTCGCAAGGGTATCTTTGCTTCTGGGGATTGTGAATATGGTCCTATGACTATTGTCAATGCCGTAGGACAAGCAAAACGTGCAGCATCTGTTATAGCGCGTTATGTGCAAACCGGTGAGATTACTTTAACAGACGAAGAGATTATGGAAGACCATCTTAGAAAGCTTCGTGTTTATGATAAAAAAGAGAAAATCACAGGATGGATGGCCGGAGTTCCTAGAGAGCATAGTCAAGTTCTTGAAGTAGAAGATCGTAAATACAACAACAAAGAAGTTAATTTGGGATTTACCCAAGAAGAGGCGCTAAGTGAAGCAGAGCGCTGTATGCGTTGTTACTATATAGCAATGGTGCAGGCATAAGGATGGGCGAGATGAATAAAGAGATTAATTTTAAAATTGATGGTATCTCGGTAGTTGCAAAAAAAGGCGAGACAATACTAACAGTAGCTCGAAAAAATAGCATCTATATCCCAACAATGTGCTATATCTCCAAGACAACTCCATGTGCATCATGTCGTATGTGCGTTGTTGAAGCAAGCGGTATGGATGGTTTTGTTCTTAGCTGTAACACACCGCCTGTCGAGGGTATAGAGATAACTACAAACTCTCAAGCGCTTAATCATGAGCGAACAAACATTATGAAACTTTATGATGTTAACCACCCTTTAGAGTGTGGTGTTTGTGATAAATCAGGAGAGTGTGACCTTCAAAATAAGACTCTAGAGTTTGATGTAGAGCGTCAAAGTTTCTCTGCTCGTGACCAGCTTCGCCCTTTGAAAAAGTGGGGACTTATCGACTATGAGCCTTCGCTTTGTATTATGTGTGAGAAGTGTGTTCATGTCTGTAATGAGGTTATAGGTGACGATGCTATCGAGATACAGCTAGGTGGTTATAAATCTACTATAGTTCCAAAAGGAAGCGACGTTCTTGATTGTACATTCTGTGGTGAGTGTATTGCAGTTTGTCCTGTTGGCGCGCTTACAAGCAGCGGTTTTAAGTATAGAGCAAATGCTTGGGAGCTTAACCGTGTTCCTGCGACATGTGCGCACTGTTCTGCCGGATGTCCGCTTGAGTATGAGACTAGACACAGCTCTATTAATGGCGATGATGAGATATATAGAGTTAAAAACAACTTTGAGTTTACCTCCCTTTGCGGAGCAGGACGATTTGGTTTTGACTTTGATAATAAAGCCATAAAAGATGAGAGTGCATTTAATAGTGCTATAGAGGCTCTTAAGGAGGCAAAGGCTATTAGATTTTCTTCAATAATAACAAATGAAGAGGCGCATATACTGGAGCTTTTAAAAGATAAGCTCGGCATAAAATTATTTAATGAAGATGCAAGAGTCTTTGCAGAGTTTATGAAATCATACAGCTCTATAAGCGGTAAGCTGCATCACAGCGGCTCTCTTGATGCAATCAAGCAATCAGACGCGGTGATAGTTATAGGGAGTAGAATAGCAACTGACAATCCGGGTGTTAGATATGCTATGACAACCGCTGCAAAACATAACGGTGCAAAGATCGTTTATGCGCACCCTATGGAAGATGCTCTGATGCAAAATGTTACTACCCAGATGATGAAGTACGAAGTGGGAACTGAAGAGGGTGTTATGGCACTTCTGGCTCACTCAATACTTAAAGATGCAGACTTAGATGACAAAGAGAGAGCATTTTTTGAGGATTTAGATTTTGGTTATTTGTACGCAGAGACAAACATTGGAGAAGAGGAGTTCTCTTTAATGATGAAATCTTTCTCAAGGGCTAAAAAACGAACACTTATAATAGGCAACGACCTTATAGCTCATGAGAGAGCTGCAAATATCGCTAAACTTGCGGCACTTATCGAGAAGTACAGCGACTTCTCTTTAGTTGTTGTTCCTCGTGAGGTAAACACTCTTGGCGTATCGCTTATTAACTCACTAGATCGTGATGAGGATATCTCAAATGTAGTGGGATACAATGCAAAAGGTTCATTTGTAATCTCCTCATTAGATGGTGCCCACTTGGCAGTACCGGCACTAAATCAACAAGAAGGGACGGTAGTAAGCATAGATAACAGAGTGCTTCCTACAAATGTTTCACTTGAGTTTGATGGATATATCCTAAATGATATAGCTCGCTCTTTTGGTATTGAAAAAGAGGAGACTGTTGAGTATACAAAAGAGTTAAGCAAGAGCGCCGGTTTTAAAGAGGTAGCTTTTGATGATTTAGAGAACTTCTTATCGTCAATGGGTGAAGATAACCGCGGTTATCTGCTTGATGAGGTTTTTTGTGAAGCAAACGCAGAGCTTGAAGAGCTTGATGACCTGCCTGAGTTTAACGGTACGATTATCTACCACTGCGACCCTGTACTGCAGTTTAATAACTACACTCTAAAAGCTCAGCAACTTCCTAAGGACAACTTCCTACATGGCTCTGCTCAATTTAGCGTAGCTGCTAGGATAAGCGACGGGGATATAGTTGAGATTAGCTTTGGGGGAAGAAAAATCCAGAGAAAATTTAAGTTAGATGATGAACTTAAAGGAACTGTAGCTCTAAATCCTACATTTGACATAAGTGTAGATGCAGGTAGATACAGATTTGAAAAATCAAAAATAGCGAGAGTAATGTAATGAGTAAAATTACTATAAACATTGATGGGAAAGATGTTCAGACGCAAGAGGGTGAGTATATACTCAATGCCGCTCGTGCAAATGATATCTTTATACCGGCAATATGCTACTTGACAAGATGTAGTCCTACGCTTGCATGTAGATTATGTCTAGTTGAAGCAGACGGCAAGCAGGTATATGCTTGTAATGCGAAGTCAAAAGAGGGTATGAGTGTTGTAACATCTACCGAAAATATTATAAAAGAGCGTCGCGCTATTATGGAGGTTTATGATGTAAACCACCCGTTGCAGTGCGGTGTTTGTGACCAATCCGGGGAGTGTGAACTTCAAAATTATACTCTGGAGATGGGCGTAGATGCACAGAACTATGCCGTTAAAGATGTAGATAGAAGCGATATTGACTGGGGACATATTCACTACAATCCGGGTCTATGTATCGTTTGTGAGAGATGTGTGACTGCATGTAAAGATATGATTGGTGACAACTCGCTCAAAACCGTACCTCGCGGTGCCGATGCACTAGAAGCTGAATATAAAGAGAGTATGCCAAAAGATGCATACGCTATGTGGAACAAGTTAAATAAATCTCTTATAGGCTTAACAAGCGGTGAAGAGATGCTTGATTGTACTAGTTGTGGTGAGTGTGCTGCGGTTTGTCCTGTTGGCGCACTAGTAGATACTCACTATATATACACTACAAATGCGTGGGAGTGCAAACAGATTCCTGCAACATGCGGACACTGTTCTGCTGGATGCCAGATAAGTTATGACGTAAAACATACAAGCATTGATAACACAGATGATAAAATTTACCGTGTTATGAATGAGTGGAATTATGTTTCACTTTGTGGCGCGGGAAGATACGGATTTGATTATCAAAATAGAGTTGAAGCTAAAGACGAGGCGGCATTTGCAAATGCAGTAGAAGCGTTTAAAAAAGCAGATACGATAAAGTTTACTTCTACTATTACAAATGAAGAGGCTTTAGTGCTTCAGAAGCTAAAAGAGAAGTATGGCTATAAACTTGTAAACAGTGAGGCAAAAGCGTTTCAGACATTCTTAAAAAATTACAGCGAAATTAGCGGAACAAAACTTTACGGTTATGACCTTGAAGCAACACACAATGCAAACTTTGTCATCTCGGTAGGAACTGCTATTAAAAGTGACAATCCAAATGCAAGATATGCGTTAAATAACTCTATGACCGTCAACAAGGGTGCAGGACTTTACTTCCATCCTGTAAAAGATCCTGTTATTGAAGGGCTTGGCAAGAGTATCATGACTATGTATCACGCTCCACTTCAAGAAGAGATAGTTTTGTATCTGATTCTTGATTTATTTGGGGATAAAGAGAGACTGCCTTCAGAGATAGTTGAGTATCTAGCTTCATTTCACTCAACAAAAACTATAACCGTTGAAGAGGTAATTAAAGAAGAGATTACCGAAATAGTTAAGGTTATGAAGAAAAATGAAGAGACGGGCGAAGAGGAAGAGGTAGAGGAAGAGAAGAAGAAGATGGTTCCTAAAAAAGTATCAAAAGAGGTTGAAGTAGATGATAACCGTCTTTTAGAGATTTTAGGTGCTGATGATAATTTTATGGAGACACTAGAGAAAAACCTTAAGAAAAAAGATACCTTTGCTCTTATTGCAGGACCGGACTTATATACTCATCCAAACTCGAAAAACCTTGCACGTCTTTTAGCGCTTATTGAGAAGTATAGTCCGTTTGAGTTAACTATGATACCTACGCTTACAAACTCGCTAGGTGTTGCACTTATATGTGAGCTTGATGATGAAGTCGGTTCATATACGGTAGGTTATAACACAAAAGGCGACTTTACGCTCTCAGCTTTAGGTGATGGTGATTTAGATATGCCTGCTATCAATCAGCAAGAGGGAACATTAACTAGTATAAACAAGAGAGCTAACCCTACAAATGCCGCTATCGGTTACAACGGTTATGAGCTAAACGACATAGCAAATGCTCTTGGTTTAAAAGCTGAGCTTGTTATTGAATATACCAAAATGCTTCCTGTAGAACAAGGGTTTAGAGCAGAAGAGTTTGATGATTTGCCAAATCACTACGACAATGACGGCACTGAACATCGTGGCTATCTTCTAGACAATATTGCAGTTGCGCAAAGTGGAGATGAGAGTGTAGAGAAATTTAATGAAGATAAACTAGAGGGAACTCTGATTTATATGGCAAACCCTGTAAGACAGTTTACTCCTTTTACATACAAGACTACAAACCTTGATGAGGTAAGCGGTGTCTATATGAGTGAAGAGTTCTTAAGTACATCTGATTTTAATGAGGGAGATATTGTGAGAGTTAAGAGCGATAGCGGTGAACTTGTAGCAAATATTGTAAGTGATAATAAAATAAGCGGCGACATCATACTGTTACCGACATTTGATTCTAAAATAAATTCAGAGGCACTGTTTAGCTCATACCGCTTTACAACAGCTTCGATTGAAAAGGTGTAATATATGGAAACAGCATATTTGATTGAGACAGTTATAAAAATTGTCGTAATTTTACTCATATTTTCTGCATTAGCGGGAATCGGAACATATTTTGAGAGAAAAGTTCTTGCATTTATGCAGCGTCGTTTAGGACCTGTAAATGTTGGACCTTTTGGACTACTTCAAGTTGCGGCTGATGGTATTAAACTCTTCACAAAAGAGGATATCGTTCCAAAAAACGTAGTCGGCAGAATATTTAAAATTGCACCTGTAATTACAGCAGCAACTGCTTTTATGGCTGCAGCTGCTATCCCTTTTCTACCATCTTTTACACTCTTTGGATATGAAGTTCACCCGATAGTCGCAGATATTAATATCGGAATTTTATATATACTTGGAGTCATGGGTATTGGCTTATATGGTCCGCTCCTTGGCGGTATGGCTTCTGCAAATAAATTTTCACTTCTCTCAGCTGCACGTGGTGCGGCTATATTTATCTCATATGAGGTAATTACAGGATTATCGATCTTAGCTCCTATTATGATGGTTGGCTCACTCTCTTTAATTGACTTTAATGAGTATCAAGCAGGTGGAATTACTGACTGGATAGTATGGTCTCAGCCGGTAGCATTTATCCTTTTTTGGATAGCGGCATTTGCCGAAACCGGTCGTACCCCGTTTCACCTAATAGCAAACGACCATGAGATTATTGACGGTTTTGGAACAGAGTACTCAGGTATGAGATGGGGACTTTTCTTTATAGGCGAGTATGCAAATATGTTCTTTATCTCTTTTGTTATGGCTCTTATCTTCTTGGGTGGATATGGAGACGGAAGTTTCTTGGGAGCACTTGGATTGTTAGCTAAAGTTGCGTTCTTTTTCTTCTTTTTCTTATGGACAAGAGCAGCTTGGCCTGATGTAAGACCAGACCAATTGATGTGGTTGTGTTGGAAAGTTTTAATGCCTATAGCAGTGATAAATATAGTTATCACCGGTATAGTAATGATGTAAGGGATAGATATGCATAACGAACAGATAGAAGAACATTTTAAAAACAGAAATGTCACGGAGATAGATAGCAACTACTATATGGTAGATATTGCGCCTTATCCTACAGATGGATGGGGTAAGTTTAAAAGAGTACTCAAAAGAAGCTTTAGAGGTGAACTTTTTGTAGGTCTATGGGTAGTTCTGCGTGAGATGATAAAGTTTGATACTCACACGATAAAGTACCCTGAGGAGAAGATGCCAATTGGTCCTAGATACCGTGCTGTACATGAGATGAAAAGACTTTGGGAGTCAGACACTGAGCGCTGCATTGGGTGTGGTCTTTGTGAGAAGATTTGTATAAGTAACTGTATTAGAATAGATACAAAACTAGATGAGAACTCTCGTAAAGAGGTAACCGAATATAGCATCAACCTCGGTCGCTGTATCTTCTGCGGTTACTGTGCAGAAGTTTGTCCGGAGCTTGCGATTACTCACGGCGGAGAGTATGAAAATGCATCTGATCAGAGAGAGCACTACATAATGTATCAAGACATGTTAACGCCACTAGATAAGATGAAAGCCGGAACTCAGTTAGAGTTTGAAGGTTTTGGCGCAGTTACACCACATGAAGATGAGCGTGTTAAAAAAACACCTCTAGCATATTAAGGAGTTTGGTTATGTTTGAAGCAGTTGCATTTTATCTGTTTGCCTTTTTGACTATTTCGATGTTTTATATAGCGGTGACAACTTCACAAGCGTTATACGCTCTATCGGCATTAGCGGCAGGTATGATTTTTATATCGGCATTTTTCTTTATTTTAGGTGCTGACTTTTTAGGTGCGGTACAAATCGTTGTTTACTCAGGTGCGGTCATGGCTCTTTATGCTTTTGGTATGATGTTTTTTGATACGACAAGAGATGTAAAAGAGAAGCAGGGTAACAAAGCTATAGTTATTGGCTTAAGTGTAATCAGTGCTGTTTTGGTTGTTCTTATTGTTTCTGCTCCTATCATTGGCAGTAATATTGAGGCATTCTATCCTGTTACAGAGGGTGCAGGTAATGTTCAAGAAGTAGGTATGGTTCTCTTTACGAAGTACCTTGTTCCGTTTGAGGTAGCTGCTGTAATGCTTTTAGTTGCTATGATTGCCGGAATCGTACTTGCCGGAAAGAAAATGGATCTCTCTCTTACTCTTATGAATGAACAAGAGATTTTAGAAATGAGAGAAGAAAGTAAAAGTAAGAAGGTGCTCCCATGATGGAAATAGGACTTAATCACTATCTTGTACTCTCAACAATCCTTTTTGCAATAGGTTTAGTTGGAGTTATGAGAAGAAAGAATCTGCTTATGCTCTTTTTTGCGACGGAGATACTTTTAAACTCCGTAAATATCTCTTTTGCTGCAATTTCACACTACTATGGTGACTTGACCGGGCAGATGTTTGCATTTTTTGTAATAGCTATTGCTGCATCAGAAGTTGCAGTAGGTCTTGGTCTTTTAATTGTTTGGCATAAAAAACATAACAATATAGATCTTGACAGTATGTCAACGATGAGAGGATAAAAGATGGAATTATTTTTATATACTGCACTATTTTCACCTCTAGTTGGTTCTTTGTTTGCGGCACTTTTTGGAGCTTCCCCAAAGAGTAAGATTGCAGGGATTGTTCCAAGTATTTTACTTGGTGTCTCATTTCTAAGCAGTCTTGTACTTCTAATACTTGTCATGATGACAGGGCATACAATCCATGTTGAGATGATGACGTGGATGGCTACCGGGGATCTTTACATTCCGTTTGGCTTTGTTGTAGATCAGGTAAGCGTTACAATGATGATAGTGGTGACTTTAGTCTCTACTGTTGTTCATGTCTACGCAATCGGCTATATGGATCACGATAAAGGTTTCAATAGATTCTTTGCTTGGCTATCGGCGTTTGTGTTCTCTATGATGGTTCTTGTTATGAGTGATAACTTTGCCGGTCTATTTATCGGTTGGGAAGGTGTTGGTCTTTGTTCTTGGGGACTTATCGGTTTTTGGTATAAGAAAGAGAGTGCTACATGGGCAGCTAATGAAGCATTTATTATGAACCGTATTGCTGACCTTGGGATGCTTATCGGTATCTTCTTGATTTACTGGAACACAGGCACTCTTCAATATGAAGAGGCTTTTGCTGCAATGCCGTCACTTGATACTGCAGTACTAACCTGGATGGGAATCTTCCTCTTTATCGGTGCTATGGGTAAATCGGCTCAGTTCCCGCTTCACACTTGGCTTGCAGATGCGATGGAGGGTCCTACTCCGGTCTCAGCTCTTATCCACGCGGCAACAATGGTTACGGCGGGTGTTTACCTTGTAGTTCGTGCTAATCCGCTTTATGACTTAATTCCTAATGTGGGGCTATTTATAGCATCTCTAGGTGCGTTTGTAGCACTTTTTGCAGCATCAATGGCACTTGTAAACCGCGATATGAAGAGAGTTATTGCATACTCTACGCTTTCACAGCTTGGATATATGTTTGCAGCTGCAGGTCTAGGCGCTTACTGGGTTGCACTCTTTCACCTTATGGCTCATGCGTTCTTTAAAGCGCTTCTATTTTTGGGTGCAGGTAACGTTATGCATGCTATGCATGATGAGCTTGACCCGTTTAAGATGGGAGGACTTGGTAAGGTGATGAAGGGAACGTTTATTATGATGACGTTAGCTTCCGTTGCACTAGCTGGAATTTTTCCACTAGCGGGCTTCTTCTCAAAAGATTTAATCTTAGAGGTCGCATTTATTGAACATCACTTTATTATCTACGCTGTACTATTATTAACTGCGGGTCTGACGGCATTTTATTCATTTAGACTTGTTGCACTGATTTTTCATGGTGAAGATAGATATAAGCACTTTGGAATTGATCCGCATGAGGCTTACAGATTTATGCTTGTTGCGATGAGTCCGCTTCTTCTTCTTGCTGTTATTGCAGGTGCGTTTAAGATGGGATACTTCAATATGGTCACGGAGTTGCTTCCTGCAACTGAGTATCATGTACACTCAGCTACGACATACTGGATTATGACTATAGGAACACAGCTTTTTGTAATAGCAGCGATTGCTTATGCATACAAAAAGTACACAAGCAAAGATATTAAAGTACCTGACGGAACCTCTAAGATGGAGAATAGCTTTGGGTATAAACTGCTTATAAACCAGTACTATATTCCACATTTTTATGAAAATTATATTGTAAAAGCGTATAGGGAACTCTCAGAAGTATTCTGGACAAAAGTGGATCAGAAAGTTGTTGATGCAACTGTTGATGGCATAGCAAATATATTTTATCAAACAGGCGAGAAAACAAGAGATATGCAAAGCGGTAATCTATCGACGATGCTTAAGTGGATGGTAGCGGGAATGGTTGTTCTGCTCTCATTAGCTGTAGTCTTTGGACTAGCAGCAAGACATTCTGGAGAAATAAAAACATTTCTCTCAGGTTTAGGAGTTTAATAGATGCTAGATCATATATTATCAATTTTAATTTTCTTCCCGGCACTTGCAGGAATGCTTGGATTTGTTGTAAACAAAGATAGCATGCGCTCTTACGGGATAGCTGTTGCTGCTATTGAGTTTTTTCTTGCACTTTGGTTATGGTTTGCGTTTGATAGTAATGTATCGGGAATGCAGTTTATGGAGCAGATTGCGCTTGTTCCGACATTCGGTATTAACTACATTGTAGGGGTTGATGGAATTTCACTCTTTATCATTATACTTGCAGCATTCTTTACAATGATAGGTATCGCTTCTCTTGGCGAGACAAAAGATGTAAAAAATATGATAATCACGCTTCTGTTTTTACAGATGACTATGGTTGGTGTATTTGCTGCTCTTGATGCTATCGTATTTTATATATTTTGGGAACTCTCTCTTGTTCCTATGCTCTATATTATCGGTGCTTGGGGTGGACCTCTTAGAATTTATGCTTCGGTAAAATTCTTTTTATATACATTTGCAGGTTCACTTGTTATGCTTGTGGGTATTTTATTTATGGCATATTTTTACTACCAAGCAACCGGACAATGGAGTTTCTCGATTTTAGAGTGGTATCGCCTGATTTTACCTGAGTCTTTTCAGATTTGGCTCTTTTTGGCATTTTTTGTCGGTTTTGCAATCAAAGTACCGATGTTTCCATTTCATACATGGTTGCCATATGCTCACGGGCAAGCACCAACTATCGGTTCTGTAATACTTGCTGCAATTTTGTTAAAAATGGGTACATACGCATTTATCCGTTTTTCACTTCCGCTGTTTCCGGATGCGTCTGTCTATTTTATGTTCCCAATAGCAGTGTTAGCAATTATTATGATTATCTATACTGCAATGGTTGCGTATGCGCAAAAAGATATTAAGCAGGTTGTAGCTTACTCTTCAGTATCACATATGGGTGTTATCATACTCGGTACATTTGCACTCAATGTTGAGGGTATAACGGGTTCAGTCTTTTTGATGATAGCTCATGGTGTCGTCTCAGGTGCACTCTTCTTTCTTGTAGGTGTAATCTATGATAGAAGACATACAAAACTTATGAGTGAGTTTGGAGGCTTGGCTTCGGTAATGCCTAGATATGCAACAATATTTGGACTTATGTTGATGGCGTCTGTCGGACTTCCTTTGACTATTAACTTTGTAGGTGAGTTTTTAAGCCTTCTTGGTTTTTATAAACAGTCTCATATATTGACGCTTCTTGCAGGTATAGCTATTATAGTCGGTGCTATCTATATGTTGGCGGCTTATAAAAAGATGTTTTTTGGTGAAATTACCAAAGAGGAGAATAGAAATCTTCCTGATGTAAACAGAAGAGAGCTCTTTGCTCTGATTCCATTGGCAATTATAACAGTTTGGTTGGGTATATACCCTAAACCTGTTTTGGGAACCATAAACACAAGTGTTGAAGGCGTTGTTCAATTAATGCATGAAAAAGCGATTTCAGAGGAAGCTAAAAAAAGAATTCCTAGTTTGGATATTCTGATTAATAAAACTTCGGCTAAGGAGGCACAATAATGTTATCACCAATAAATGTTTCTATAGAGTCGTTAAACTTAATGACTCTCGTGCCAATGTTGATTCCAATCGTTGGTGCCTTACTAATCATAATTATTGATCTGTTTAAAAGCAATCAACATAAGTCTCTATATGTAATGTTGAGTCTTCTTATTTTAGGGATTGATTTTGTAGCCTTAATCGATTCGGCTGGAGTATTTGAGAAGAATGGAACCGTGATGGGTCTCTTTGACGTTATGTTGATAGACGGCTTAGCTATTTTGTCACAATTTATCATTGTTGTTGCTTCAATGCTTTTTATACCATTAGCACTTACGCACAAAAGATTCCATGAGTTCTCATACCCTGAGTTTTTTGCACTATTTCTCTTCATGATTGCAGGCTTCCAATTTATGGTTGCGACGGATAATCTGATACTTATTTTTGTAGGATTAGAGACGGCATCTTTAGCACTATATACGCTAATAGCTATGCATAACCGTGACAAGTCATTTGAAGCGGCTGTAAAATATTTTACAATGGGCGCACTCGCAGCTGGATTTTTTAGCTTCGGCTCAATGATATTTTATGCACTTACAGGCTCTATTGAGATTAATCAAATAGCAGCAGTATTATCTGCTAATAGCTATGAAGATATAGGCTTTGTTCTTATCGGAGTTGTTTTCTTGCTTGCATCATTTGGTTTTAAACTCTCAATGGTTCCGTTTCATACATGGACACCGGATGTTTATGAGGGCTCATCAGCTGCACTCGCAGGATATATGTCAATAGTTCCAAAGATAGCCGCTTTTATAGTTGTTATGAGATTTTTTGAGTTTTTAATTCACAGTGGTGTTGTTTGGTTAGAAGTAATCCTCTATATGGGGGTAGTACTGACTATGACTATGGCAAACATCTGGGCACTAGTACAAACAGATGTAAAGAGAATGTTGGCATATAGTTCAATTTCACATGCAGGTTTTGTTATGGCAGCGATTCTAATAGGCACAACGCAGTCAAACAGCGCACTGTTTCTATATTGGATACTCTTTAGCTTTACAAACTTAGGATCCTTCTCTATGCTTTGGATAAGCAGACAGAAAAACCTTCCTGCTCATCAGCAGTCAGACCATAGTTATGATAAATTTGCAGGAATGGTTAAAGCCTCTCCTATAGCGGCTTCAATTATGGCCCTTTTTATGCTAAGCTTAGCAGGTATTCCTCCATTTGCTCTGTTTTGGGGTAAACTCTATATGATAAGTTCAGCAGTTACGGGTGGATATACAGTTTTAGCACTTATAATGGCACTTAACTCTGCAATAGCAGGGTATTACTACTTAAAACTTATTGTATATATGTTTATGAGAGAGCCTGTTGCCGGATATGATGGGCGAGTTTTTAGTTCTAATGCTACACTTCCGCTTAAAACTATTATCGGTATTGCAGCCATAGGAACTATATTTGCTTTTTTAGTAGTGAACCAACTTTTAGATTTTATTACGGTATTTGTATATAATAGCGGTTATTAAACTACCTTGTAAATCTCGAAAAACCTGTTTTTCGTTTTGGTGCATAATATTAGAAAATAGGGGTATTTAATTTGTTAAAGATAATACTTCTTCTTTTTTTATCACTCAATGTTTTTGCCCTTGAAATATCTCTTCAAGGCGCAAAAGAGAATCATAAACCATACTCTACACTTCATATAAAAGATGCAAATAAGTTTTTATGTCAAGAGTTTAAAGATGACTTTAAAGAGGTCTCTAAGATAGTTTGTGCATTTTCTAAATCCCCCTCACAAAAGCTACAAAAGCTACAAAATAGTTTTTTTGAGATAGATACTCAGACAAAAAAAGAGACCTTTTTCTTAGTTATTAAGCCACATTTTAAAATGAAACTCTTTGCTATTGTATTTGATTTAACCAAAGAAGATACGACATTTAGCTCAGATGTTAAACTCTCAAACCATTGGATGATAGTGGGTTACACCGATGAGATACCATATATCCAAGGGTATGAAGAGACAGAGTACGCCATAAACTTCCCCTTTACGTACCAAGAAGATATGTTGCCGCATGTTGGCAGTTTAGATATAAAAGGTAATCCTGTATATATTAAAAAAGTTGCAGATGTAACCGAATATATAAAAATCAAAAACTATTATGAAGAGAAAAATTATGATTTTACGCTTGATTTAATAAATGATATTATGAAAGAGTATCCAAACTCACTTTTTAGAGCCGAACTACTCTTTTATAAAATCAGGGTTTACTCAAAACTAGATGAGAATGAGAATCTTATCGAGGTTGCAAAGGAGTACTTAAGAAATTACTCCTCGGATGAGAATATTGCCGAGGTACTCTCTCTTATTGCAAAATCATATACTAAATTAGGTATGAGCAGTGATGCTGATTATTTCTTTGATAGGCTATTTAGTGAGCACCCAAACTCTGCTCATGCATATTGGGGATATATATACTTGGCTGAGTCTTTAGAGCTCTCAGGAAGTACGTCAAGGGCTAGAACTCTGTATGAGAAAGTGCTATCTAATAGTGACGATATAGATGTTGCGGCAGAAGCTGCATTTAAGTTGGCACAAAATTATATCTATAATTCAAGTCCAAAAGAGGCGGCTTTGCATATAGATAAAATAGTAAAAGCAAAGCCGGAGTATTTCTATAATATCGGCATCTACAAATCAATGGATATGATGTATGATTTAGCAGATAACGGAGAGTTTGCTCAAGCTGCAGCTATCGCAAAAGCTTTATTTGAGAGAATGGAGCCGGTAGAGGATGGGTATGAAGAGCTCTCTAGAAATATAGGAATCTGGCTAAGTAAAACAGATAATAAAAAAGAGGCTCTAGCTGCTCTTAATAAGTACATTGAACTCTTTGGAGACGGCATGTATTCACAAGAGGTTCAGATTGCAAAAGATGGGCTCTTTTTTGATGTAAATGATGAGAACACTTCCGTTAAACTCTCTACCTATAATAAGCTCATAGATGAGTATTATGGAGATAGCATCGGCAACAAAGCGATATATGAGAAGGCGAAGCTTCTTATGCAAAATGAGAGATTCTCAGAAGCACTTGCTATGGAGAGCGAACTTTTAGAGTTAAATCCTCAAGAGTATCAAGATGTTGCAGAGCTAATCACTCAAGCAGCCATTGGAGCTATGAAACAAGCACTTGAAATAAAAGAGTGCAACAGTGTGCTTGTTATCTCCTCGCGCTATAAAGTAGAGTTATCCGACGAGTGGGATGACGGAGTCTATGAGTGCGCTATGAAGGGTGCAGACTTTGAGTTGGCTAAAAAGATGGCTGAGAAAAACCTCAAATCAAAAAACATAAATGAGAGAAAGAAGTGGCTATATAGATATATAAAAGTTGATTTTGCTACAGGAAACTACTCAAATGTTATAGAGGCTTCCAAGGAGCTCGTATCACTTATAAAAGATGATAAAAACTCTAAATACAAAGATATATATAGAGTCATCTTTGATACCTACCATAGACTTGAAAATCAACAAAAGATGATTGAATCCATAACTAGACTTGTGCAAGAATACAAAGAGGATTACATAGATATAGAGAGGTATGTTGCAGTTATGGCGGTTGGAAGTGACATAAAAGATAGCAATATGGTCATAGAGTACGGCGAGAAGATAATGGCTATACAGAAGAACTCAGGCTCATATGCACAGAGCCCGTTTGTTGAGTTTGCGTTGTATCAGGCATATATTGATAAAGAGAACTATAGTAAAGCCTTAGAGGTTATTGAGTCCTTAGAAGCAGTAGAGCTAAATAAAAACGATAGAGCAAGGCAGAAGTATCTTCTAGGAAGCGTGTTAGAGAAGCTATGGAGAGACGAGGAGTCACAAAAAGCGTATCAAGAAGCGATAGATACCGAACCAAATTCGGCATGGGCAGAGTTGGCAAAGAGTGCAAAAACTCTTTAAACTCAGTAGCTTTGTCTTAGGAGAGATAGATGGCAAAAGTTTTGATTTTAAGCGGTGCGGGGATTAGTGCGGAGTCTGGCATAAGCACATTTAGAGATAGCGGTGGGCTTTGGGAAGAGTACGACGTGAGCGTAGTGTGTAACTACGACAGTATGCAAAAGCATGAAGAGCTTACCATAGAGTTTTACGACAAAAGAAGAGCTGAACTAGAGAGTAAAGAGCCTAACTATGCCCATAAAGTCATAGCCGACCTGAAGAGGCGATACGGCAGAGATATAGTTGTAATTACACAAAATGTAGATAATCTTTTTGAAAAAGCTGGGCTAAAGAGCAGTGATATCATACATCTTCACGGTTTTTTAAGAGAGATTAGATGTCAAGACCCATATTGTGAGCAAATCTTTGACATAGGGTACACAAAGCAAAGAGAGTTTAACGGTGGAGGATGTCCGTCATGTGGCTCAAAACTTAGACCAAACATCGTCTTTTTCGGCGAGCAGGCACCCAAGTACGAGGAGCTGGGCAGACATGTTCAAGATTGTGAACTGTTAGTCGTAATCGGCACAAGCGGTAATGTCATAGGCGTAAATACGATGGCGCAGTTTGCAACTAGGTCGATTTTAAACAACTATGAGCCAAGCAGTGCCATAAACGACGCCTACTTTTCAAAAGTGCTCTACAAAAAAGCGACCGAGGCTGTTGATGAGATAGCTGAGGAGATAGAGAGTTTTTTAGATAGTATTAACTCCCTCAAAAAACTCTGAAATATCAACATTTAGAGCAACTGCTATTTTGTATATATGCTCCAGATTGAAATGGTGATTATCTTTGACATTTTCACATTTACTAAAAAAAGATGTTGATTTTAATCCCATCTCTAATACTAAATCTAGCTGCGGTTTATTTTTTTGTTTTCTTATTTTTTTGACATTGCTAGATACTATTGCGTAAAATTTTTTTAATTCTTGCTCATTTACTGCAGATAAATTTTTCATAAAAATCACTTTATTAAAAGCTATGTATTGTAATTTAAGTTTATCAATATATAATGACATATAACAATACTGTATATAATATTGATATATATAGTAAATTAATATATGGAATTAAAGTGAAGATTATTGATACAATTTTAGTTTTGTTGATTATTTTAATTTTATATTTGTTAAAGAGAGTTAAGTTTTACAGTGATTGTTGTAAAAATAGATTTGACTATCAGTTGCAAAACAATTTAATGCTAGATGCGGTAGGTTATGGTGCTTGTACTGTTGATAATAATGGACGCTTCTTATCCATAAATGAGAGTGCTCTTGAAATATTAGGTGTTTTAAAACATGAGATTTTAAACAATAGCATTGAAGCTATATTTTATGATGGCATATTAAAAAACGACACGCACACAAAAGAGGAATGCTCGATATTTAAGACTATAAAAGACAAAAAAAAGAGAGTTGTAAAAGAGCAAATTATTAAGAAAAATGGAACTTCAATGCATCTTAGCCTTAATATTTCCCCTTTTGAAAATAATGGAGTGGTAGTCGTATTTAAAGATATTACTACTGAGGTTTCTATACTGCAAGAGTTAAATCAAAGAAATATTGAACTAGACAAGCTTGCTACTACAGATGGACTAAGTGGCTTATATAACAGAAGGTATTTCGATGATAATTTGCAGATTGAATGCGATAGAGCATTGAGGGGTGGCACAAGTTTCACATTAGGTATATGTGACATAGATAGTTTTAAATTGTATAACGATAATTATGGTCATATAAAAGGTGACGAGGTAATACATTCTGTTTCTAATATTTTAAAATATACTTTTAATAGACAGACAGATATTGTAGTTAGTGAGCTATTGAATATTGCTGATTCGGCACTATATAAGAGCAAAGAAAATGGAAAAATATGATCACTTTTGAGAATGTATAGAAGATAATATAATATCTTCTAACTCCTCAAGCGGAGCACTTACTACACTCTCAAACTGAGTACGGTTAAAAGTCTGTTGTCTTTTTGCAAGCTGCGCTGTGTGTGTTGAGATGTTCTCTATCATCTGCTCAATCGTCACTCTGCCGTCTAGATACTCCAAAACCTCGATAATGCCTATAGAACCCATAGAGTGCGGAAGTCTTCTGTAGCGCTGCTCTAGACGACATACTTCATCGATAAGACCTGACGCCAGCATCTTTTGGGTGCGTTTTTTAATTCTATCTCTTAAAATATCTCTACCGACATCAATGTTAAATATCGGCAGATTTTCTATAACCGGCTTTTTTGGGTTTTGTTTAAACCACTCACTTGGAGTTAGTTTTGAAGCCTCATAAATAAGAAGTGCTTTTTCGATTCTATAGCTGTCATTTGGAGATATACTTTTCATATACTCTTTATCAAGAGATGATAAAAACTCATAGCAGTTTTGCAGATTTTTTAGTTTTGCTTTTACATGCAGAGACAACTCTTGTGTAATTTTTGGGATATCTGATAATCCTTGTAGGAGTGATTTTAGATAAAATGATGTACCGCCGACAATGATAAGATTTTTTTTATCTCTTTTACATGCAGTAACTACCTCTTTGTAGAGGTTTATAAAAATCTCAACACTAAAATATTCATCAGGGTTTAGAAGGTTTATGCCAAAATGCCTTACCTCCTCTAGTTCCTCTTTTGATGGTTTAGCAGAGACTATGTCAATCTCTTTGTATATACTAAGTGAGTCGATTGAGAGGATGTAAGCATCTATTTTTTTTGCGATTTTAATTGCCAAATCACTTTTTCCCGATGCAGTAGGACCTATAATTGCGAGCTGAATCATGGCAAAATTATATCATTTTAAATCAACTTTGGGTAAAATAAAACAAAAAAGCGCCAAGGTAAAATTTGAAGCAGTATATAAGCAAACTTAGAGACTTTAATGAACTCGTTATGTTTGAACACTCAATCTTTTCGTTGCCGTTTATCTTTATTGCAATGGTAGTAGCGGCTGATGGCTGGTTTGGGTTCATGTTGCTTATTTTAGGGGTTTTTGCTGCATTAAGTGCCAGAAATTTTGCAATGGGGTTAAATAGATTTGCCGACAGAGAGATAGATGCGCTAAACCCAAGAACACAATCAAGACCAAATGTTGATGGAAGATTGGATGCTGCAAGCATTATGATTTTTACTCTAGTTAATGCCTTTGTATTTGTAGCGGTTGCATATATGATAAATCCGCTAGCATTTGCTCTAAGTTTTCCTATCCTTTTTATATTGGGAAGCTACTCATATTTTAAAAGATTCTCATCCTTGGCGCATGTAGTTTTAGGACTCTCGCTTGGTCTTGCTCCTATAGCGGGAGTTGTAGCTGTGAGTGGCGAGATAACTTCATGGTCTGTTTTGCTTAGTATGGGAGTTGTGTTTTGGGTTGCAGGCTTTGATCTGCTATACTCCTTGCAGGATATGGAGTTTGATAAAGAGAGAGGTTTGCACTCTATCCCTTCAAAATACGGTGCAGAGGCAACTCTGCTCTTATCTGCACTTTTTCATGTGCTAACTATAATATTTTGGGCACTCTTTGTATGGGTCGCAGAGCTTAATACATTTGCATATAGTGCAGTACTATTTAGTGCTGTTTTGCTTAGTTATGAGCACTATCTAGTTAGAAAAGATTTTACAAAAATAGATCGTGCTTTTTTTACAGTCAACGGTTATCTTGGAATTGTTTTTTTCATCTTAATTATTTTAGATAAGGTTTTATTATGAGCGTAAGATTAGTAAAAGCACCTATTGATATAGCCTTTAGTGAACTACAGACGGATGAAGAGGCATATATAAGAGAGTATCAACAGCTAAGCGAGAGTGATGATGACCCTATAAATCAGTGGTTAAAGCTAGCGCGTGCCAAAGGCGATACAAGCGACACCGATCCTGTTTTACTTAATCTTATGGTTGAGTTGCATAAGAAGATAGACGCTTTAGAGAGATTTTTGAAAAATGAAGAGCCAAAGAGAGTATCCCTAACACATAAAGTTGCCATTGAGTCTATAGGTTTTGAGCATTTTAAACTAGAGGAGAAGCTCTTAAAGGCGGGTACAGAATATTACGGAAGGGTTGATATGCCTGTTCATCCAAGAAGAGATGTAGGGATATTTTTTACAGCCCTTGATGAGTCTCTGGCAAAAATAACAAAAATACATGAACGTGATGAGAAAGAGTGGGGCGCATATCTTACTGCACGTGAGAGAGTTCTTATACGTGAAGCAAAAGAGAGCAAAAAATGAATCTAGAAGTGATAAACGTCGAATATTTAGTAGTTGCCATGGCAGCTATGATTTTGTACCTTATCTACTATGTTTTTACAAAAGATTCAGAGTACAATAAAAATATTCGCTCGGTAGCAACGGTTGCCGAGGAGTTAAACAGAGAGATTTTTTATCTTAAAAAACAGCTCGGAGATACGCAAGCAGGGATTAAAAAAAATACAAATCGCATGAGTGATGATGAGATTTACCAAGAGGTTGAGAGAACTGTTTATGATATGGTCAAACCGATATCTCTTAGTTTAAAAAGGCTTGAAGAGAGCGTTTTGATGATAGATGAGCACGTAAATTCAAGAATATCCTCATTAGAGAGCGGAGTAAAACAGATATCTATTCCTGCCTCAATTCACGGAAATGATGATGAAAAAATCATCTCTCTTTATAAACAGGGAGTATCCTTAGAGACTATTTCAAAAGAGCTTCATATATCTAAAGCAGAAGTTGAGTTTGTTCTTAAAATCAACAAAATAAAGTAGCTCTTTATGGCAGATAGAAAACTCTTTACCCTTGTGTCGACACTTATCGGCATAAGTATCATTCTTGCATATACATTGTCGGTTTATACAACCATACTTTTTGGTGTAAATGAGTTCCATTTTGCGCTACGTCAGGCAATATTTGGTCTCTTTAGTATACTTGTTATTTGGATTTTAGCTCAAGGAGATCCTGATAAACATCTGACTCCTATCGGGTTTACGCTTTTTATTGGCTCAACACTCTTGATGATAGCTATGCCTTTTTTACCGGAGTATCTAGTCTCAGCTGTAGGAGGAGCAAAAAGATGGATAAAGGTTTTTGGATTCTCCTTTGCTCCGGTTGAGTTTTTTAAGATTGGATTTGTATATTTTTTGGCATGGAGTTTCTCAAGAAAGCTTGGTCATCATGACGGTATGGGCGTAAAAGAGGAGTATATAAGATTCGCTCCATATGGAGTAGTGTTTGTGGGAGCTATGTTTATAATAGCTTTTGTACAAAATGATTTGGGGCAGGTTGTAGTTATTGGACTTACACTTCTGTTTATGCTTATGTTTGCCGGTAGTAGTTTTAGATTTTTCTTGACTCTCTTAGTTGGAACAATGATGCTTTTTGTCTTTTTTATCGTAAGCGCAGAGCATAGAATATTGCGTATAAAATCATGGTGGGCACTTGCGCAAAATAGTGTATTGGAGCTTTTTCCGGATGCTATTGCCGCGCAGCTTAGAGTCCCGACCGAGGTTGAACCATATCAGATAGGACACTCTTTAAATGCCATACATAACGGCGGACTCTTTGGCGTAGGAGTAGCAAACGGAACCTTTAAGCTCGGTTTTTTAAGTGAAATTCACACAGATTTTGTCTTAGCAGGACTTGCAGAGGAGTTTGGTTTTTTTGGAGTTTTAGTTGTAGTAGTACTCTTTATGTGGATGCTTCAGAGAATTTTTAAGATAGCTAACCGTACAAAGGACTCAAGAGTTTACCTCTTTAGCCTTGGAGTAGGACTTCTTCTCTCATTTGCTTTTTTAGTAAATGCGTATGGGATTAGCGGTATAACCCCTATTAAAGGAATTTCAGTTCCATTTCTAAGCTATGGGGGTTCATCTATTTTAGCAGCTTCTATTGGAGTAGGTATGGTATTGATGGCATCAAAAAAAGCGAAGATGCAATAATGCAAGGATTGGATAAGAGATGAAATTTTGCATAACCGGAGGAGGAACAGGCGGGCACTTGATGATTGCAGAAGCTCTGGTAGAAGCAGCGGTGCAGGAGGGGCACGAAGCGATATTTATAGGCTCAGCTAGTGGACAAGATAGAAAATATTTTGAGAGTCACAGCACCTTTAGCCATGTCTATTTCCTAAACACAACGGGCGTAGTAAATCAAAAGGGGCTAAAGAAGCTAAGGGCACTTTGGCTAATTCTACAAGCCTTCTTCCAATCA
>NZ_JALOAA010000009.1 GCF_023229025.1 Sulfurimonas sp. | reverse complement strand
TAAAGCAAAAAAATCAATAAAAGGAGTAAACTAAACCCTCGTTGCTTAAGGTTACAATTCGTAATTTTTTTTACGAATTTCTGCCGAATTTAACTCCGCCGTTGACACATACTGTTGGCGGTGTTGTGACCCCCGCTGAAAAACTTATTACCGTTATCCCAAAAGATGCACCGCTCATTATAAAAGCTACTGTACTCAATCAAGATAGTGGATTTATTAAAAAAGGGATGCAAGCAGCAGTTAAAATAGACACTTTCGACTTTCAAAAATATGGAATGATTCATGGAGCAGTTACACATAAGGCAGACGACTCCATAGACGATGAAAAACTAGGTCCTGTTTATGAGATTTATATTGAACCAAAAGAACACTTTTTAACAGTAAACTCAGAAAAAGTTTTTCTGCATTCGGGCATGAGTGTCACTGCAGAGATGAAAGTAGGGAAACGTCGTGTAATTGAGTTTTTCTTGTATCCACTAATCAAATATCTTGATGAAGGCATGAGTGTTCGATGAAATAATTTTTAATAGCCAGTTTAACTAGGTGTAGTTTTAATTTTCTTTAGAAAGTTTGTTGTGTATAGAATTTTGCAGTGGTGGGTTCGCCGTGACTCGAACACGGGACCACTCCGTTATGAGCGTCAAGCCTTAAATATTTATATTTATTTACAAACCTTTTTAAAATAGCTATTTTACGGGCTTTATTAGCTTATTTTAAAGATTTAATGTTTTACTAGAATGTACTATTTTTTAAGTAAATTTACTAAAAAAGTGGGGTAAAAAGTGGGGTTTTTTTGATACAATGTCCTTATGGGAACAAGAAAAGATTATATCAAAACAAAATACACTGGCGTCTATGTTAAAGAGGACGCAAAAACAAAAGTCAAGACTTATTTAGCAAGAGCAAAAGTCAACGGTACTGAAATTGAACAAATAGTAGGGCACTCTAACGATAAATACAAAACTAATCCCGCATTAGCATATCAACGAAGAGTAGAACTTATTAGTGCCCATAAAGCAGGTAAATCAACCAAGAGAGCTGATAACCCTACCTTAGATAAATTTTTTTATGAATTTCAAGAGATGAGAGAACAAACAATCTCAAAAAACAGATGGAAAAGTGCCTTTTATTTTTATGATAAGTATGTGCCGAGTGCTGTTAAAAATAAAAATCTAAAAGATGTTGATAGTGATGATTTACAAAAAATAATAAACAGCATGGTAAAAGACAATAAAAAAGGAAGTTATATTATAACTGTTAAAGAACTCTTCTCTCCTTTATACAAAAAAGCTCTTGAGTTTGGTTTAGTAGAAAAAAATATAACTGATTTTTTGAAATTTCCAAAGTTTGACAATACAAGATATTTTTCTCTTCCAGATGAGAAAATAAAAGAACTCATAGATAAAATTATGAATATTCCAGATAATCAATATAGGGTTATGTTTATGTTTTTGTTGCGAGGACGACGGAGCAACGAAGTCAGGTCGTTATGTTGGGAAGATATAAATTTTGAAAATAAGATATATTTTATTAGGGATTACAATAATAAAATTCGCAAAAATCAGACCTATGCACTTGATGATGATTTGATAGAGCACTTAAATCTTATAAGAAAAGAAAAAGGTCTTGTTTTTGTATCGCCGAGGACTGAAAAGAAATTTAGTGCAATTCCTAAACGATATTGGCAATATCTGCAAGATGAGCTTAAAATAGATATGAGAATACATGATTTTAGACATTTGCTAGGCTTTGTATTAATCAATAACAATGTAGCTATGGAATCAGTCCAAAGACTTTTAGGACACTCTAATATAACCGTAACTCAAAGATACTCAAATCAAAAAGAATTAATGGCTAAACAAGCATGGGATGTATTTTCCGAAATTGGGAAAAAGTGAGATAAATTACGAAAGTGAACTAACTAATTTTAAATCAATAGTATTGTTAATTAATCCTTTTTGGTTAAAAAGTTCTGCAATTTGCGACCTTATATATTGATGAAATGATTTTTTAGGCAAATTAGATGCTTTTATAATTTCAGGTGTTCTAACTACATGAACATCAGCATGAGAGGTTGTCTCTCTTGTTGCTGTATCTAATACATAAAAAAGCCTATATGTTTGTATCAAAATTAATCTAATTTCATTGACAGAGGCTTGAACGTAACCAACATATTCTTGTATCCCATTGTTAGACAGCTTTTTGATAGTTGCTAACGAGTCTTTATTGAAAATATCAATATCTTTTTTACGTAAAACCGACATACCGCTATGAATAATTTGCTCAAATGCAGTTGCATCAACTTCACCATCTTGAAAGTGCTTAGGAGACATTATAAGTCTTGCGATTTGTTCACTATTATCAACTATATCAGGAGAATATATAGATTGTTTTATTTTCTCTTGTTGCAAATAATACTCATTGGTCATTTTTAAGCAGTTAAAAAAAATGTATGATTTGTTGATTCCGTACTGCTAATGGTAGTATACAGTCTATCCGATGCACCCATAGTATTTTTAGCATTTGTGGTTGTTAGACCACCAATGAGCATCTTCGGAATTTTATAATCTATAAAACAATCCTCTTCTCCATAAATTTTATTTTCATTTTTAACAAAATAAGAGGACTGGTGATTTTCCTCAAGGCTTATTTCAATGTATTGATTTTGTCTTTTCCAAAACAAAGCAATTTCACCATGACCTGAAACCATAGCTTTTGGAGCAGAAATTTGATGTTTTTGCAACTCTTGAATAATGCCAATGGCAAAGCCAATAACTTCCTCTTTAGGTGCTTTTCCACCATACCCATCCCAATTCTCATTCAAATATTGATATGATTCAATTTTTTTCATAAGCTCACAGTATCTACTATCTATAAAGCTCTTACATGAGACTGTTTTTGCACTAATATTATCAGCTAAATTATGAGTAGACATCGTAGGAGGCGTTTCTACTAATAATCCTCCCACTAATAAACTTGGCACTACAGTAGATAAAACTTTATTAGTTATCAAATTCATTTCGTACTTCCTCTCTAATAATAGTGTCAAATATTGACTTACTGTGGATATGCATTTCATCTAAATACGTGAAAAACTTATCCTTATTATATTGGCATACTCCTAACAATAAGTTATGTTGCGTCCTAACCTGTATTTTTTGTTTCATTGCATCCTGTTCATCAGCAAAATAGTTGATATTTAAAGTGTCTAGCATTTTATAGCTATCAAATTCAGCTTTTGTAACAAAATAGCCATGATTAATATGCCAAAAATCTTCTAAAGAATATATGTTTGGTAAAATATAACTACAATCTTCTGCAAAAAGCTCTTTCTTCCAATTGCTTTGTGGATTATTTAATATAAATTCGTCCAAATATTCTAATGTCATTTGACGAATAAGTAAATTACCCCCAATAAGTGAAAAAACTTTTTCGATATAATTTTTAAACTCCTCGAAAATATTGTGCCAACGACTATATTCTAAACATTGAATCAATATTTGGTCAACATTAATAAGTACTTTCCAGCTAAATGGCTTGTCTGGGTTAGAACTACTTTTTTCAAATAGAACACCACCTAACCCGCTAGAATGTTGCTGTGTTCCATCTGGATTTATCGTAGTAGAAAACATTTGCTGTTCTTTTGGTTCACCAAAAATTTCTTTTAACTCTTGACTCTCTTTGGCTTTTTTCAATATTTCTTTGATATGTTCTTCTGAAAAACGCTCCACCATATTAAAAGCAAATGCAATAACTTTTACAGCATTACACCCTGAACACGCACTAAAGTTTTCCATCTTTAACCTACATCTTTTTTTTGTATTCTACCATTAAATAACGTACTATTTACTTAATCATCATCCAATAATTGCTATATTAGATAATGCTTATATGCATATCTTTTTTTTCAAATAATTTCTTAAACTGATTATCAGCTTCTAGTTTGTATTTCTCATATATCTTAAATTTTAAATTATTGAAAAATTTAGGAATTAAGTAAAAATAAAATGGGTATTTTATTAACTTATCAAGTATTGTTGTGTCATAAATAATATCTACTACTTTGAGATATTTGGAATCTGTATTAACTGGTATAAAACTTCTCCACGCTCCCTGAATGTACATAGTATTTCGTTCCATCTGATGCGGAGGTTTATAAATAGAAGCATCCTTTACAACAGCACCCGACCATTCAAAAACTAATATTATTCCTGTTTTATTAAAATTTTGTCCATAATTAAATCCTCCATCAAGACAAGGAAAAGAATTTAATCCTGAATCACCATTATAAATGTTATTGGAATATGCGATGAATTTTTTTGAATAAATAATATTCAATGCTGATTCTAAATCTGTAAAATGATAGATTAACAAATAATTTCCTACATATATAAAATAAATTTAGGTGTACCGTAGTTCAATAATACTCTTTTCATATCCCTCATAATAATAAGACTGCTCTATTCCATTAAATATAATTTCTTTATTATCAACATCAACAGTAAGATTGTTATTAAGAAGAGTTCTAAGCTCTAAATCATTAATTGGGCTTCTCTCCATAGCTTGTAGATAAGCTTCTTTGCTTACAAACTGCCAATTAACAACTTTTTGAAGTCTCTCTTTTAAAAGCATATCAAGCCATATCCTCATGCTTCTGCCATTACCCTCTAAAAAAGGATGAGCAATATTCATCTCTACATACTTGGCTATTATCTCTTCAAAGCTATTTTCACTCATTGATTCTATTTGGGGCAAAATATCTTTAAGATAAAGACTGTTTGCAAACCTAAAATTACCTTTGGAGATATTAACCTCTCTTATCTGCCCTGCAAAATCGTAGAGCTTATCAAAGATATAAAGGTGTATCTTTTGAAGTCCTTTGATAGTTCCTACCTCTATGCTCTCAATATCGCCACTCTCAAACAAGCGATAAGCATTTTCAAGGCTCTGTTCGTCCATGGTTTTCATTGGTTGTCTCCATTTCAGCTCTTGCCAATGCTCTGCTTCTTTTTGAGGAGGAGATAAACAACATGATTGCAATAAAAAGCATCACTGCTGTAATAATTACAGTAATAGTCGTGCCATAATCATCAGTAAGTGGTTTATAAAATATCCATGGAAATAAAGCCAAAATTACCGCCAAAGTAGCCTTTATCATTCCTAAAAACCCGTCCTTATGGTATTTGTTTGCCATAAGTTTAGCTATAAGTATAGGGAAGAATATCAATAAGATTATTGATGCTCCCGTTACTTCTCCAGTTTTTTTGATACCCATCTCAAACTCCAATTACTATCAAATTTTAAAAATTATAACAAAAACAAATTTTTATTTGTACTTTTTAGCTGAAAACTTAATGTGGGTATTAAGTATTATTGAGTAGATTTTGTCTAAATCCTTAATGTGGGTATTAAGGATTATTGTTATTTCAATGTTTAATTTCTTAATGTGGGTATTAAGGATTTTAAACAACCCGTCATTTCTCTACATTGGGAGTGTAAAAAAATGCGGGAAGCGATATCAGAAGTTACGGCGAGCGTATGGGTGTTTATTGAATTTTTTATCATACGCCCTCGCAATAATGAAATACCAAATTAAGCCTGTAATAAATAGCAAAATACTTATATTTTCCGCTGTATCTTCTTGCATATTAAAAGCTCTAGTCAAAACAAAATAAGTAATGAACGGAACGGTAAACATATATACTGCCGTCCAAAACGCATGCCTTTCATATATACTTCTGTCCTTTACTTTCCCACAATGAAAACAAGCGGGTGCATCATCGTGTACCATATTGCCGCACTCACACTTTTCTAAAAGTACTTTTTCTTCTTTCTCTTTTGACATTTTTTCTCCTTGATTTGTTTTTTAAAAGAGCTTTTCACTTAGATTTTCTTTTGAGCCTTTTTTCTTTTTGCTCTTTGAAAATTTAGGATTTTTCACTCTTTAGGCTTTTTGTTCTGCCTTTTCCCTTGAGTTTCACTTCGTCGCCCTTTTTGTAAGTGTCAAATAGAAAGTTTTACTTGGAACGCAGCTTAATATTCAAAAAGAGAGGGATAACGCAACGCAGTGAGTATATGCTCGCTTTTTAAGAATTTTCAGCGCAGTTTCATTTAATAATTTTCTACACTTACAATTTAAAAAAGGGGATGGAGTGAAATTGGAAAAACGGCGGGCAAATTTCCTATTGGAAAAATGCCGTTAATAATTTTTGAAGAGCAAAAAGTTATCCGTCTCTTGATTGGTTGTCAATGGTTGAAACGGTATAATTCGCTAGTCAAACGGTATAATTCGCTAATTTAAGAGCTATATTTTTGCATTAAGTACATATCATACCCCGCGTCTATAAATTCGGGATGCTTTACTTCAAGATGAATCTTGTCCGTATAACCTTTATAGAGTATGTTTCTGCTTGGGATGTAGGTTATATGAGTATAATCACTTCCTAAGCTCTTCAATATATCATCGGTCAACAGGTCGCTCGTTTGGGTTGATTTGTTGAAGCCGTCTTTAGTCTCTGATATTGTCTGGTGTTCTTGCTTTCCCAAACTCTCTTTAATGAACTTGATAGTGTCCGTATCTGCCGTTTGAAACACAAAGAGATGGTCAACACTGTTGACAAGCTTTTGCATAAGCTCTTTAGAGTGAGCGGGTACATACTGAACCGCAGGCAATAGACAACCTCCTTTAGACCTGATTAATGTATGAAGTGTCGTAAGCGTTGCTTCATCGAGCATCGGTAGGAATGTCAAATACTCATCAAGTAAAAAGAGCGTATATTCATCGGTATTGTCTTTTGTGACATCCATGAAGATATTTGTATATGCAGCGATAAATCCTCCAAAGTAGGGATTTAAAAATGTTGCGTAGCTCTGTTTGTTTAATAAAAAGAGTTTTGCGTTTTTTCTTTTCATAAATGTACCAATCGTAAAAGTTTTTGCGTCCTCTTGAATACGATAGTTTTGATATTCAAAGAAGTCAAATATCAATTTCATAGTTGATACGACATCCATCTCGCTTTTTTGCGTTCCGCTCATCGCCGCTTCAAAATACTTTTTGCACGATTGCACGAACAGCTCCCATGATTCTTTTGTGTCAAGATTTTGTACTAAGACCTTGTTAAAGATAGCTATATATCTATCTGCAACACTTGCAGGGAAAAAGCCTTTGCCCTTTTCGTTTAAAACGCCGTTAAGCAGATTTATAAAGAAAGGTTTGATGATCTGCGGATATGTCCGCGCCTCTTCAAACAAATCCCATATACTGCCCTCTGCATCAAATGGGTTATTGATGATATCTTTTCGCGAATCATAATAGACCGACCTAAGGCTTCCTTTTGTGTCGTGGATGAGTGCTCTGCTCCACCATCGCTGATTTAGTATCGGCTCTAAAAAAACGGTCTTGCCGCTTCCTGGTTGTCCGATTAAAAGTGAGCCTCTAGTGAGTGCTTTTGGATTGACGGTTACATCTTTTTCAAGTGTGCTCTCTTGCCAACCTTGCAGAAGTGAGAATCTGTTTTTGACACTTTTGTCAAATCTGAATTTATCAATCAAAACGCCCTCTTCCTCACTCTTTACGCGTGCGGCTCTCGTCCACTTGATGCCGCCTGTTACATTGTCATAGTTTGGAAAACTGCCTGCCATTGATGGGTTTGCATAATAAACCCTGTTGTTTTTTATCTCTTTTTTAAAGAGTGTATATATGTACATAGCGATTATATACATCACAAGCAATAAGCCGAATGTTTCGCCAGAACTAAGCCCGATAGCTTTGTTTGCGAAAAACCCAAACCCCACAAAACCTAATACACTCAACCAGAACACACTTGATTCACTTTTGTTCATCTTCTTATATCTCCCTTACATCTCTTGCCCTATTTCAACAGAGTTATCTAACTGCTTGCTCTTGCCAGCGATACTTAAAGCGATTTCGGTCGCCTTGTCTAAATCTGGTATTTCGCCTCTTGCAATATCTAGCGCAACCTCTGCCGTATCTTGAACATTCTCTATAAACTCGAATGTTTTTTCTAGCGGAGATTGCTCCTCTTTTTTCTCTTGCTCTTGGCTCTTTGCCTCGACATCCTCTTGCTCTGCCTTTTGATTAGGTCTAGTGTTTTGGTTTTGTCTTAACATCTCTTCTTCCTCTGTTTGTATTTTTGTAAATTTGGTATCGATATAGTTCTCAACTTTATCAATACTCTTTTTCATGCTATTAAGCATCAACTCAACTTTTGTTCGATTTTTTGTAAGCTCTCCAATATCTCGTCTAGCGTCTGCGATAACTTGCTCTCGCCCTCTGGTTCTTTGGATAGAATCCCTAATATCTGATGTGATACCTCTAAGTTTGCTTGCTGCGCCTCTAACAATGTGGTTAATAATTTCTCTAGCTCTTCCATGTTGTTTTAACTCCTGATTTAATTTGATGTAGTCTAATGTTGTTCTCTTGCGCTGTCTTTGCGACACCGCATCTCTGAACTGCTCTTTGTCTTGTGTGAAGATGCTTATATGCGTTTTTGCTCTCGTTATAGCTACATAGAGAGCGTTTTGGTTTGATAGGCGGCTATCGCCTACAAATATAGCTCTTTCGCTTGTTTGCCCTTGGGCTTTGTGATTAGTGATTGCGTATGCGTGGTCAATATAGTTATACTCCTTTGTATTGATTTTTATCTCGCGTTTGCTGTTGACATCAACAGTTATAATCCCATCTTTTATATCTTTAACTGTTGCAATATCTCCGTTGTTTAACCCTAACGATTTATCTTTTTTGGTAAAGATTATCTTATCTCCATGCGAGAACTCTTTGTGTGCTTTTTTAAAGAGAGAGAGTTTGTCGCCATGCTCCGATAAGCTTATCTCTTTGCTCTTACCGTTTTTATCTTGAAGTGTGACACTGTTATTCTCTTCGTTGACAACTGTTATAACAGCTTCTGTTCCGCTCTTAAAGCCTCCTTTATACGATTCCATAATCTGCACACTATCGCCAACTATATAACTGCTGTGATAATGAGCTGATATGCTGTCTAACTGCTGTTTCTCTTGAATAACCATTGATGAGTGGTTTGATAGTTGATTCGATGCTTTAAGCTCTTCGCGTATAAGTTCGTTTAACTCTTTGCGGGTATCATTTTTCATAACCAAAAGCAGAGTATCATCCTTGTTTTCAAGGTACTCATTCACGACCTCTTTATAGCTGTTCTCTTCAATAGTTTTAAACTGCTCTTTTTTCTCTAAAATGTCTAAGACGGTATCGGTCTTTTGCTCTTTAGTAAGCTTATATAGCTCTCGCATCTCTTCGGTTTTAGCGCGCATGGATTCATCCATGATAGCTGTCTTTATTGCTCCTCGTGAGCTTAATTGCTCAAATATAGCTCCCGCGCCTATTGATGTAAATTGCTTAGTATCCCCCATTAATACAAGCTTAGAGTTTGTAACCGCCGCGATGGATACAAGCTGTTTCATCTTCCTGCTATCAAGCATTGAGGCTTCGTCCACTATGATGATTTGGTTTTGCAAGTGTTCTTTTTGAATAATGAAGCTATCAATGGTTTGTCCTTTGATACCGCTCTCTTTGCTTATCTCTCCCGCCGCCTTGTTCGTGGGTGCAAGTCCGATAAGGTTATCTTTGCCCTGCATATCTTGAAACTCTTTAACTGCTTTTAGCATATAGGTTTTACCTGTTCCCGCATCTCCAAAGATGCCGCTAACTCCATCTTGAGAAGTCAAGAGATGTGTAAAAGCCGCTTTTTGTCCTGCAGTCATGCCAGAGTATTTTTTATTTAAAAACTGCTCTGCCTGCTCTTTGGTAGTTTCAGCTTCTTTGGTGTTTTGGTTATCCTTTGCATAGCTTAGTAGTGACTGCTCTATATCTATCATTTCTTGAGTTGAATAGACATTTTTATCAATCTCTATGATTTCAGATTTTATCATAATCGCTACCTCAAGCTCCAATAAATCAAACGTATAACCTTGAATGGCATTAAGCTTGATTGCTTTTGAGAGTAGTTCTTCTTTCGTAAAAGTAGATTCCTGTTCTGTCACAATCGCGGCGGCTTTTTCAATAAGCTCTTTTATGTTTAAACTCTTTTGCTCTTCGCTCTTTGCATTTTGTAAAGATGCGATTGATTCTTGAGTGAATCCTGTCGCTTCTACAAGCTCTCTGTTTTTTTGCTCTATCTGCGAGAGTTCACTATAGCTATGAGTCTCTTTCTGGTTTCTGGTTTCAAGCGTTGCGATTTGGCGGAGCTGACTTTCGTTTGCGTTCGGATATTTTTCCATCAGTTCGGCTCTGTTTTCGACAAGCCACTCTTCAATCTGTAGCGTTCTTGTAGAGATAGCCTGTTTTGCTTCTTTCGATACACCCTTGATTTCAATGATGTCTTTTTGGATATCCAAAACCTCGCTCCCAAAACCTAGCTTTTGCAACTCTTGGAAGAGTACTTGATGATAGATTTGCGTGATAAGCTTTTGGTTATCGTAGAGCTGCTTATTGTCGATTGATACAAGTTCACCTTTTGAGTTAACGGTCTGATTTGCAATAAAACAGTGAGTATGTATTTTTACTTCTTCGTTGCGGTTGCTCAAGTGTTGAAACTTAGCGATTGCAAGTCCGTTGTTTTGAAAATGCTCTCTGCCGTTTTCAGTTCTCATTCTGTAGGTTATATATTGACTTGCTCTATTAAGTGCAACATTAACCGCTCTGTCTTGAGCTTTGAGAATATCTCTCTTCATATCCTCATCTGCCACCGTGTAGATTACATCGACGCTCTTGCTAGGCGAAAATGTAATATCAAACCCTGCTCTTTGTTCTCCTGTTGCATTGCCCTTGAGATTTTGATTGATAAGGTCTGAAAAATCTTGATAGCTATCTTTGGTTATAGCCGATTTATGTTCAATATTTAAATATCTCTCTGCCATTTCTCCATTGATGAACCATTCTCCAAGCTCTTGATTTTTTTGGTAATAGTCGAGGTCTTGTTGAAAGTAATTTTCTGCTTGACTTGCCGATTGCCATTTTGAAATTGACATCATGTTGATTTCCTCCTTTTTGATGATTTTTTAGAAAAACGATAGATGTTTTGATTGTTTTATTAACCCCGCTATCGAATGGGCGTGGGGTGTGGTAACTCTATTCATTGTATTTGTGCGTAAAGTAGTTGTATGAGAGTTGTAAAAGTGGTAAACGCGTTGTAAAATGCGTGAAGTAGTAGTAAACGTGGTAAAAGCGTTGTATATATGCGTATTTGTGTGTAAAGTAGTTGTAAACTACTTTTCACTTATACTTCGCAAAATAGTTGTCTAAATCACTATTTTTTGCTTTTTCTTCTACCACTTTGTGAGATTCTTTAACAACTTTCATCGGTTCTTTTTTCGGTTCTTTCAAAAATCTTGATAGATTTTGTTGTGTAGTTTCCGTCTGGCACACTTCTTTCAAATACTCTGCTATTTGGTTTTGAGTATAACCAAGCTCATTGAGCCTAGTTATCTCATTTTGGTATTCAAACAGATTACTTTTTCTCTTGAGTGGTTTATTTTTCTCAAGCCATTTTTCAAGTTTACCCATAACATACCCTTTACTTCAAAATTCTATCTCTTAGTTTTTCTATCTCTTTGCTCTCCAAATAATCTTTTGCATTGTCCGAGATTTTCCAACTACGATACATCTGTGTCATTTTTTCTTTATTCGCACCTGTTACCTCTTTGGCATATTCCAGCATCTCACTGCGGCTATAATCAAATGCTGTTTTCGCAAAATCATAAATGGTTTGTTTGTGTATGCTTGTAGCGAAAGAGAAAAGATTACTTCTCTTAACTATGAAGAATTTATCTTTGAAGACTTTTTCAATATTTGGAATATCGAACTCTTCGTTGCCTATTCTAAACATCTCATCCTCATTCTCGATACCGATATAGTTATTTAGCACCACAATAAAGTCAAAATCTTTGACAAGCTCAACCGTCTCAAAGAGGTTTTTTAACTGTGAAAAATCCGCGAGATATGGAATCACAAAAAGAGTATCTTCCGTCAAGTTTTGAGACAACATCGAGTTTAAAACCGCCCTGCTGTCGTTCCCTCCTCCGCTGTCAATAATAGTGATTTTATCCGCTTCAATCATGTTCTCAACAACCAATTCCTCTAGCTTCTCCGTACCCTTTGAGATGTTACAGGATACAACTTTGTTTCTCAAAAGTTCCGAGTTTCCAAATGCAAGAGATGTATTGTTGTTATCGTCTATTTCAACGATTTGAAAATCTCTATCTTGCAGTAAAAAAGGCATCAAGTGCCAACCAAGAGTCGTTTTTCCTACACCGCCTTTAGTATTGATTAATACGATATTCTTTTTCATTTTGAACCTTTCTGATTGTTTGTATTTTTGTCTATCTTGAAATAAGCATGATTCTTATCTTGCTTATGAAACATTGTGTTTGGTATGCCGATGATTTTTTGGTTTACATCTTCGTAGTATTGGATTACAAACGGTGTAAGGTTTTTTTCCATTTTAAAGAGGAAGTGCGACATATAACCAAAGGTCGCCGCGCCGCCTATCACTAGCCCGATAAAAAGCGTTTTAAATCCTCCGCTCTTCCTTGCCTTTTTCTGCTCCTCTGCCGCTTTTTGAAGGGCGGGTATTGTCTCGTCTGCAAGGTAATCAAGTGTTTTAACTGCCTGCAAAGAGATTTTTTCAAGCTCTGCGGTGTTTATCTGTTTCTTAAGCTCTGCCGCCGTCTCATTTTTGAGATTTTGAAGCTCTTTTCTAAATCCCATTAGCTCTTGTTGAGCTTTTGGAAGATACTCTAGCTTTTCGTTTACCTCTTGAAAAACTGCGGTCGATTTTTCGAGCATCGACACCGCGACCGTAATCTCTTCAAGAGCGGCTTTTGTTTCTTTATCTAACATGCCTTTCTTTCCTTTGTGTTTGCTTGAATAAATGCTCTGATACTAGAGGGTTTATATAAGATTTTGCCGTCCTCCTTGTAAAATTGAGGTTCTTCATTGTTGTGTCTCATAAGATTTAATTGTAAGACGCTTATACCTAGCATTTGAGCAACTTGATTAACTGTCAAGCCCTCTTTCTCTTGTGGTTGTATATGAGCGATTAGAACCGCTACCGCACCGCGTGTAATATCATTTACGTTGTTTAACATGTTTTTATTTCCTTTTTGGTAGTAGTTTGAAAAAAGCGAGAGAGCTTATTTATCATGCTCTCTAGCTCCTCTATCTGTTCTGCATCGCGGTAGGTTAAAACCGCTTTGCTCTCAAAACTGTCATACTTTTTAACCAGAGAGTTGAAATATCTCTCTAGTTTTTTACAATCTTTCATCTTGTATCTCTGCATCTTCTCGTTCCTTTTACGTAGAGTATTTAGAAGATTTGTTATCAATCTTGTCGCCAACGCTTGTCTGCACATCGACGCTCACATCTTTTAAGCCTATCAAATTTAATATCATGTCAGAGCCGTTAAAAACCAAATAAAACGCTAAGAACGCGATTACAATGCTGTTTACGATATGTAAGAACTCTTTTAAAATCATTAAGTACATCAACTCTGTATCAACCTTTGTGAAAAGGAATTTGAGATTGTCGAAGTTCCAATCAATGAGCAAGTTATTAAGATTTCCTAGAAATTCCGTTGCAAAAATTGCTATGACGATTGAAATAACGAGCATAAGAGGCTTAAAAGCAAGGAAAACGCCTGTTTTTAAAAACTTTTTAATAACCTCTCCCTGCTGTGAAGCCATCGCAAAAGCGACCAAAAACGGTGTAACCATGTAATAAAGAAGCACCGATATAGCCCAAAAACCGATAACTAGAAGTGAAGCTGTTAAAAGCATCACAAACGGGAACATCGCTACGCCGAATTTGATAATCGAGAGCGTCCAAAAATAAGCTACGATATCTAGTCCGAGGCTCTGAAATTTGGCAAAATTCTTAAAGAATCCACTATCTGGTAGAGATGGGATTTTTTGAAAGAATCCTGATATCTCGTTTTTGATTGAGCTGAATCCTGGAATCAGCACGTATGGAACGTTTTTCAGCAGGTCATCGTCGAGTGACGAGGGAATGTTTGCGTTACTCTCTGGCGTAGCTCCCGCGAGCTCTCTATCACGAGCGATAGCTTGTCTATTGAGCTTTTCAGCTTGATTGTTAATATGGTCAAGCTGTTTCATCACTGCGTCCGTAGTCGCTATCATAGGAGTTGCAATCCAACCGAGCTCTCCGAAATTCCTATATTGCATTTTCGCCAAATGCTCCATCTGTTCATTGATTGTTCTGTCATTCGTGGCGTCTGCGACCTCGTGCATCTTCATATCAATTTCTTTAAGAAGCTCTTTATTCTCTTTCTCGCGTTTATACATAACGGCGCATCCAGAAATTGAGACGGAGGGGTTTGAGGTTTTTAAGAAGTTTTCAGAATACCAATTTACGACTGAACCATCTTTCGACCTTATCGTCTCGCTGGGTGGAAACGGCAAATTCAGAGAAGTGTGAAAATTTACATAATTTCGCACTTCTTCCAAATTGTAAGAATCATAACACCCATTTTGCAAGCTAGCGGATAGGAATTTATTCTCCTCTTCTAGCATTTTCTTCTGAATCACGAGGTCTCGCTTTAAGTTTTCGCCTACAATTCCGACATCACGCGTTTTATAAAGAATAAAAGCATCAAGTGCCGCCTCTCCGACACTGTCTGCAAAGCCTGAACCGCTTCTTAATATTTCACGATACCAATTTTGGTAATTAACTTGATTAATAGTGCTTTCATCGTCAATTTTGACGGTATTCGTTGTAAAATAGAAACAGAATAAAGCAATGCCAGACACAACGGCTCTCTCCCATACATCCTCTTTATCCTGCACCTTTTTTGAGAGCTTTTTAGTAGCTTTGGAAGTGACTAGAAAAAGCGTGGTTACCGGGACTATTGTGAATAATAAGAAAGTTTTAATCTCCAACATTGTGGGGTTGTAGCGTTCGAGAAATTGAATGATGAAAATAATAATGTTTGTTAACATTTCCTTTGTCGATGAAAAAATGCTTACATCTTCCTCGGCGAGCTTTGTATAAACTTTTTCGCCAAACCCTGCATCCCAACCAACTAATCCCGCGAGCCCGTTTCCGATTCGATACATAGTACCCATGAACAAATTATGAGACTCGTTCTCTACATCATAGTTGATATAAGAGTTTGGATAGAGCGTATAGCCGCTCTGCAACTTAACGGTATTTGTCGAAACGGTCAAAGGGATGTCAATAACCTTGTTGTCAAGCGTTAGACCTGCGATAAGAAAACTAGGAAGATTGAGATATCCGCCCGAATCGCTCGTGTAGTTTTGTAGATAGTTTTCTCGGATATTTTTTATCGATTTATATCTATCCACGCCGTTGTCACGCGTTTTAGGGATGATTGCATCATCCTTTATTTTTTTCAAGCTCTCTTGCATTTTTCCCATAAGAAGCGGGTTTGCTCGCTGAACTTTATTGAGTAGACCTTTGTGGTCGTAGATTAGGCATGTTGTCGTTCCCGACCAGTAATCGACACTGTATATTCTCGTAGAGTAGCCCTCTTTTACCGCTGGACAAGTGAATTTTTGGGTGTACTCTGGTTGTTTATCTAATAGGTATTTGTGAGTTTTAGTAGTATTAGAATCTGCAAAAACACTAAATATCAGAGCCAAAACGCCAATTATTATCTTCATCTTCATCCTCCTTTTCTTCGACGATTATCTCATCATCAATCATTGCATAGAAGCCCGCGACACGGACTGTTTTGATATAATCAACGCCTGTCTTTATGTTTAAAAGCTCTTTATTTCCGATTTTTAAAAGCGGCTTTGACTTTCTCTCACTCTTTAGCGTAATGTCGCTCGATACATGCTTCAACATGTAGTATTTATCCCACTTGCCCGTCACTATTTCGTGAATCACAAAACCGAGGATAAGAGCCTCTGTCGCAAAGAGTAAAGTTCTATCAATCCAAAAACCAATCTCTTTGATTTCCGATTGCAATAGCAACCACAAGCCCCCAAAACAGAGGGCAACGACGTACAATTTAAACCAATCTGGCTTTTCAGTAAACACCCATATACTAAGATATGTTATAATGCCACCTAGCGCAAAAAGAGCCACTTCTAGCGCGTCTTGTGGGGCATTGCCCCCGATTAAGAGAAGTAAGAGCAAAGGTAAGTACTTCATTACAAAAACAAGCCACTTGTTGACTTTCACTATCTTGCTTTTTGTTCCAAAATCGTTATGAATCCAACCACGTTGCCAATCAACTTCCACGATTGTGGGGATATTGAACCATAGTAGATACGGCACACGATTGATTTTTGCTATATGTTTACTCATCTCTTACTCCTAATTTTTTGAGCTCTTCAAGTTTATTTATATCAAGCTCTATGATGTCCGAATCCTCGTATTTTAGAGGAGTCCACGCATTTACTTTTTTTTCTAAACCTGCCAATTTTTGCGAAAATGCGAGGTTTCCATCTCTCACGATATAGCCCAAACCAACTACAAGCAGCATATTTGCCACTACTAAGAAATATAAAATTACTGTTTTCATTTTTTGTTTTTCCTTTTTTAAAAAGTAACGATTGAAACCAATTAGTTAAAAATCGTCACGTAAAGGCACTTAAAACTCATCAAAACCCATCAAGCCATATCTGACCAAGGCAAAAGGAGAAAGTGCACTCCTGCCTTACCATTTTGATTATCATTGACATCAAAGACGCAATCCTGCGCGTTTGCGTTCTCCATAGTCGTGGAAGAGAACGGTTAAGTAAATTGAACACGAGGTTTTAAACCCTCGATAAAACTCTAAAAATAGGGCTTTATTGAAGATTTGAGGAGCGGTTAAGCTCCAAATTTTTTGATTTGTAGATTTTGAATTGGGTTTGTTTTTGCTCCATATTTTGCGACATGAAGCTCATGCAACTGTTCCCATATCTCATTCAAAGTACTGCTCACGAGCTGTTTATCACTTCGTGATTTGGTGTAGAGCCGACCTTGCTCATTTATGAACACATACTCTTTTTCGCCCTCTATTACCACTTCTGCGCATGTGCCTACATATTTGCTGTTGATGAGTTTTTGGCGAAACTCTGCGGCTCCATCACTTAGGTTGAGTTTTACTTTTGGTTTTGGTTTTTCAAATGAGCCCTGTTCCTGTTCCTCTTTCTTAGGTTTAGGGTTTAATTTAAAATTTTCTTTACTTTCCTTTTCTTTCTTTTCTTTTTCTTTTATTGCTTGAGGGTCGGTTAAGGGTCGGTTAATTGAGTCGTTATCACTCAACTCTAAAAGAAGTTGAGCTTGCTTTGCTTTTTTAGCCGCTACGCCTTTTTTACCTGCTTCAATTTGTTGTTGTTTTTTCTGCTCAAAAAAACTCATACGGCGATTAAGAGAGCCACTAAAAAAGAAGCTTTGCTCATCAATTTCAAACAAACCGTAAGCGTTAATTACGGTTTCCATTTTTGCTTGCGTAGTGTTGTATTTTCTTGCCAAACTCGGCACAAGCTGTAGCGGGTATTTGTAGTTTTTTTGCTCTCTCAAAGTCTCGATTAATATCCAAAATATGCCGTATCCCTCAAGCCCCATTTGGTCGATAAGGAGCATACATTTATAATCGTCTTTTGCGTTCGCGTCGTGCGAAAAATAACATGTGTCTTTTTGGAGTGTTGCACTCATTTTTATACCTCTAAGATTAGGCACTAAATAAGGGTAAAGAGGGTATATGCTATAATTGCAGATGCCGCTAATAACCTTTTATTAGTGTGTGTTCAAAGCCTTAAGTTCTCAAAATTTGGTCGTGGAGAGAACTAAGGCGACTATGATAAACTATTCACTTTTTTATTATTTACCCATTCCACCAGTTCGCTGGTCTGATAATAAACCCTGCCGAACATTTTGAAATATGGTATTTGTCTTTTGGTTCGCAGTTGCGCAAGTGTATTTTCCTGTAGCGGTGGTATTATTTCAACACCGTCGACAATTAAACCCTTTTCACAAAGCTCCTTTCCATCAACTTTTCTATCTATTTTTTCCATCTTTTTTCATCCTTTTTTTTCTTTTATCTTTTTCGTATAGGAACAGTATAATTATTATTTTTTTAAACTAAACTTAAAACAATATAGCCCTAAAACACGATGTTTCAAGGGGTTTTTATATTTTTATCAATAATCAAATATAATAATAAAAATATAATAAAATTATAATTTTATAGAAAAATATTTGAAAATTTGTTATTGTTTAATATTCTATTTCAATAAAAAAATTCTATAAACAACCTATTAAAATAACTTAAATAAAACTTAAATTAATTGTGTTTTTATGCAAAAATAGCCCAAAAAGTAATAAAAAATCCACTAAAAGAATTTATTTTTTTTCATTATTTGTTACAAATTGATACATTGAATATCTCTGATAAACAGATATATTCAATTTTTAATGTGTGATGAGGGGAAATCAAAGGCGGTCATAGGATGTTTTTTTAAAGTCTGTGAAGTGGCAGTAAAAACTTTTGCAGTTATTTTTTTGTTTTATTTTTTTGATGGTTGAATTAATGGGTTAATTATTGTAGTGGGGTAAAAAGTGGGGTAAGGTGTTTTTTGATTGTTTGATTTGTTTTTTAAAAAGTCTTTGAAAGTTCGTTGGTAAGGGAGTTTAACAGTGGTGGGTTCGCCGTGACTCGAACACGGGACCACTCCGTTATGAGCGGAGGGCTCTAACCAACTGAGCTACGAACCCACTAATATTAGGGCGCAATTATAGTGAAGATATCCTTATACTTTTCTGATTTATTCTTTATCTTTTATTTTAAAAACAACAGCATAAAGCAGTGGCAGATAAATAAGGTTTAATACGGTAGCCCAAGCTATTCCAAATCCTAAAGATACTGCCATTGGTTGAAGTATCATAGCCTGTCCGGAAGCAAAAAATATCAGAGTACAAAGTCCTAAAACAGTTGTCAAAGATGTTAGCAATATAGGTCTAAGTCTTGTCTGCGCATACTTCATAAGCTCCTCTGTATTTCTAGCTTTTTTTATAAAACTTACTACTATAAGACCATCATTAACAACAACACCTGATAATCCTACAACGCCTATCAATCCAGGCATAGTTAAGTTTATGCCCATTACCATATGACCGAAGAATACACCAAGCAGAACAAGAGGAATTGTACTTATAACAATCAAAGATTTTTTAATAGAGTCAAAAAGCCATACAAGCGTTATAAATATCAAAAATATTGCTATAAGTGCAGACTGCATCAGCTCTCTTTTATTTTTAGCGTTCTCTTTCTCCTCCCCCTTTATATCAATAATATATCCGTCATTTTTTAGTTTCAAAAAAGTCGTTTCAAGTTTTTCCATAACTTCTGCAGAGGTTACAACTTTTTTATCTATAGAAGCTACAACAGTTCTAATCCTTACTCCATTCTCTTTTTGAAGCGCTACAAACCCTTGAGTGACTATAAAATCACAAACATCACTTAACAGTATAAACTTCTCTGATGAGGGTATTTGAACCTCAATAGTGTCTATTGAGCTTATCTCTTCATTAATTCCACTCTCTATCTTTATACGTACAAGTCCGCTCTCATTAAACATTTTGCCATATTCACCTTTTAGGTAATATGCTCTAAGCTCTTTAGATATATACTCCTCACTAAATCCTAACTGCTGTCCATACTCATTAACACGGAGTTTTAGCTCCTTTTCACCAAGAGTTGCATCATTTGAGATGTTATTAACGCCCTCAATAGTTTTTAGTGCATCCTCTAGCTCTTTTATACCGCGTATTGTTTTTTGTTCACTGTTTGCACTTAAACTTATCTCTATATCTGAAGCAACAACACCGGCTCCGGGAACTTTAACAACAAGCTCTTCGTAAACTTCGCTCTTATATTCATCTTTAAGTTTTCTAAATGGCTCTACAACCTTCTCTACATCCTTGGCAATCTCTCTTGCATCTCTTTGTCGTTTTAAAATATCCTTATCATACTCAATAGATAGATATGGGCTTATGTACTTATCAAATAAGTTATCCGGTGCACGCTCTGTTAAATCAATAAATATATGAAAGAGGTGCTCTCCCGTCTCAACCATATTTTTAGCATCAAGCTTGAATCCTATAACAGATGTAATTGATGATATATCATCACCTTTTATATTCTTTAAAAGTTCTCTCTCAAGTTCTGTTACGATTGCTTCGGTATCTTCTAGCTCATTATTTACATTTACCTTCCCATAAACATAGACCTGTGTAGTGTCAAAGTCAGGAAAAAGTTGAAATTTTGAATTTTTAATCATAACGGTAGTTAAAGATAATATTGTTACGACTATAACTATAAGCGAGAGCCATCTCTTTTTAAAAACAAAATGCAAAATAGTGTTATGCCATGAAGAGAGTCTTTTCCAAACTTTCTTTGTAAAACTTTCATTATGGGAAACTTTTAGAAAATCGTGTGCATGTAGAGGCAAAAAGTAAAAAGCTTCAAATAAAGAGGAGAGAAGAAGCACTGTTATCATAATAGGGATTATTTTTATAAACATCCCCATCTCGCCACTAAGTAGTAGCATAGGTAAAAATGCAAAGATTGTTGTCAGTGTGGCTGTTAAAACTGCAGGAAACATCTCCTGCGCCCCAACAATAGCCGCTTCTCTTCTATCCATACCCTCTTCTAGATGTCTATATATATTCTCAGCTACAACAATTGCTTCATCAACTAACATTCCAAGAGCTATTAGTGCTCCAAGAAGAGAGAGCATATTTAAACTATCCCCCATAATCTCTGTAGCAATAAGCCCTATCATAAAACTCAGTGGAATTCCGATAGCAACAACCAAGGCAATACCGCGGTTTATAAATATAAGCATTGCCAAAAAGACAAGCATAAGCCCAAATGTTATATTTGCAAAAACAGTATTGAGACGATTTTTAATCCAAACAGAAGTATCTGCATAGATTTCATACTGAAGCTCCGGATGAAGTTTTTGCTTCTCTTTTAGAAGAGTTCTAACCTGTTTAACAAGCTCTATAGCATTTCCGTCTTTTGATTTTTCAATATTTATAGATATATTTCTTACGCCGTTATAGTGAGATAACTCTGTTTCATCACTAAGTCTAAATGACACCTCTGCAATATCGCCTATGCGAACTCTAAAACTGCCTATATTTATTACTGTATTTTCTATATCTCTCTTGTTTTTTTCGCCGTTATATGTTGAGATATAGAGATGAGAACCTCTATCTTTAATCGTTCCAATAGGAAAGACTGAGCTTATATTTCTAAGAGATTCAATTGCTAGTGCGGGTTGAAGTCCAAAAGCCAAAACCTTCTGTTCATCTATTTTAATAACCAGCTCTTCCTCAGCATCTCCTCGAATTGTAATATCGCTTAAATCTTTCAGCTTGCTAAGTTCACTCTTTAGCTCTTCTGCTCTTTGTAGCAGCTCCTCTTTGGGTCTGTCTCCTGCTAGGGCGATAAGAGCAAGAGGAAAATTCTGTAGCTGTATTTTTGCAATCGGCTCTGCCATGTCTGCCGGTAGATCTTTTTTTACACTGCTTACTATATCTTTTACATCATTTAAAACGTTTACATTATCAGATCCACTCTTTATATCTGCTACAATTGAAAACGAGCCGTTTTTAATAGTTGTCTTTATAACATCAAGCTCACTTATGTTTTGAAGGTCATCCTCTATAGTCTTGACAACCATCTTATCAAGCACGTCGGCAGAAGTTCCAACATATCCGCCGCTTATGGTGACTTTGTCCATATTCATAGGAGGAAAAATCTCTTTTGGAATATTTATATAGGCAAATATGGATAAAAGAAGAATAAATATAAGTAAAATATGATTTAATAAAGGCTTATCTATTGCAAACTCTAAAAAACGACGAATCATTAGACCTCTTTAAAATATTGTATCAAGTACTTGGTTTTTAAATCTAATAGACTCAACTGAGCTTTTAATTAACCTATTCTCTTCTTTTAGTATGTCATACTCACTTTTTAATTTTGACACATCCCTGCTTTTAAAATATATCTGTTGTTGTATGTATATCTTTGGAAAAAGTATAATAGAGACAAATATAATACTAAGTAGAACATACAAAAGGTGGTTTATATCTACACCCTTTTTTGGATTAAAGACTAAATCTATCTCATCTAGCAACTCTCTCTTATCGCTCATGTGGTAAATCCGTTTCAAATATTCTAAGCTTAGCACTTCTACTTCTAGGATTTTCCTTTAGCTCGCTATCTTCTGCCGTAATTGGTTTTTTTGTTAAAACTCTTCCCTGTGAATAATCCCTTGAACATACACATCTCATCGCATCTTTTGGACAGATACAGCTCTGCTTCCATTTAGAAAATCTGCTCTTTACAATCCTGTCTTCAAGTGAGTGAAAAGAGATTATTGCTATTTTTGCATTTGGGAATCTTATCTCTTGTATTGTATCTAAAAGCGAATTAAGTTCACCGAGTTCATCATTTACCTCTATACGGATAGCTTGCATCAGAAGTGTAGATGGATGAATCTTTTTTCCTTTTGGCATAAGGTGTTTTATAGCTTCACTAAGCTCTTTTGCCGATGAAAATGGACGATTTTGCACTATAAAAGATGCCATTTTTTTATAGTTTCTAAGCTCTCCATACTCCAGCAAAATTCTCTCTAAATCACTACTTGAGTACTCATTTACAACTGTTGCAGCACTCAGAGGAGCATCTCTATCCATTCTCATGTCAAGATTTTCACTATTAAAAGAGAAACCCCTATCTTTTTGATCCAGTTGAAGCGATGAGACTCCAATATCTGCTAAAATGCCTTTTATATCTTTTTTATCATACTCTTTTAAAATATCTTTTATAACGGATGAAAAACGCCCCTTCTTAATCTCTACTCTATTTTCATAAGGTTTAAGCCTAGAGGTTGAAAAATCAATTGCACTCTGGTCTTGGTCTATTGCGATTAGCTTAATATTTGGGTTTGCTTCTAAAATCATAGATGAGTGACCGCCGTACCCCATTGTACAATCTATAATTATTCCATCTTTTATATCACTGAATGTCTCTAGCACTTGCGCGTATAGAACCGGAATGTGTGGAACAATTTGCATTTAAGTCCTATATTATTTTTCTTATAATTATACATTAACTTTGTAAAATTTAATTTTTATTACTGTATGATAAAGAAAAAAGAGCGTGAATATGCAAACAATAATAAGTGAATATTATGTAGAATTAGTCGGGCTAGTCGTTTTGGCAACTCTTTTAATTATATTTATTCTCTTAAAAAACTCTAAAGCAAAAGAGGCTAGCACTACCCAAAAAGAGGAAGATAGACTCAAGAGTAGTGCCAAAGAAGATCAAAAGCAGACTTTAGAGATTAAACAAGAAGAAAAACTAAAGAAAAAAGAGGAGGTTGAGCTTAAAGATGAGGCTATAGCGCTTAAAGAAGAGCTTCAAAAACCGACTTCTTTAGAACCAATAAACAGAAAAAAACGTGAACTTGTTCCACATGAAAAAATCACAAAAGATGATTTTAACACTTTTAATGGTACCAAGATATTAATTGCCGAAGATAATATAATAAATCAAAAAGTTATCATAGGACTCTTATCTACATCAGGAATAGAGATAACTATTGCCAACGACGGCAAAGAAGCACTTGATATTTTAGAAGATGATAGAGATTTTGCTGTTATCTTTATGGACGCACATATGCCAAATATAGATGGATTTCAAGCAACAAGACTTATTAGAAAAAACCCCGACTATAACCATATTCCAATTGTAGCTCTTAGCGGTGACACTGCAGCAGATGATGTTAGAAATATGTTAAATGTCGGAATGGAAGCGCACCTTGAGAAACCTCTTAAAATGGATGCTCTATATGATATTTTATACATATATACTACAGGTCAAGAGTCACAACAATCATCTTATGTAAATCAGCAAAATAGTGTTTTGGAGTTTGATATTGAAAAAGGTTTAGATATATGCGGAGGTGATAAAGAGTTTTACTTAGAGATATTAAATGATTTTTTATCAAAATACTCCGACTCTGCGAGCAGACTCCAAGAGCATATAAACGGAACAAACGGTGTAGATGCCGATAAAATGCTCCTTGATATATCCGGTGTAGCAGCAAGTATAGGTGCAGATGAGCTGCATAATATCGCTATTGAGCTAAAGAGTAGTATCGCTAATCCATCAGATTTAACTTATATAAGCAATCTAAAAAAATATAAAAGAGCTCTTAATAGAGTGTGCGAGGCTATAAGAGGGTATATATCAGCCTCCTAATGCCTTTTTAACATGCTCATCAGCCATGGTTACGTTCCACTCCGGCTCCCATACTAAATCAATCTCTACGCTGGTAATCCCTGCCATCTTCTGCACTGCCTCTTTTACCCACTGCTGAATAAGCTGATGCATAGGGCACGCTTTTGTAGAGAGTGTCATCTTTACATAGGCATTTCCTTCATCATCGCATGAAGCGTCATAAATAAGTCCCATCTCAACAAGGTTAAAACCAACCTCTGGGTCTATAACTGTTGAAATCGCTAAAAATAGTTCCTCTTTTGTGTACATCATTGTAAATCCTTATTAAATTTAATTTTTATAACTTATATATCTCTTTTTACTGAGATATTCCTTCTCTGTAATTTATCATATAAAACACACTTTTTACAAAAGCCAAAGCACCCATCAATAAAAATGAGGCTCCGGCTTTAAGAATAGTTCCATCTTCTAAAAGCAGGGCAACTGCTACGACAACAACACCCAAAGCACCAAATATAAACTGGGCAGAAGAGCTTTTAGCAGGAAGCATATCAGCTAACATAGGCACTTTTTGTTTTCCTACAAGAGGAGAAAATCTCTCAAACCAGACAAGAAACGGAATTATTTTGTATATATGCCCCGTTATCACAAATGCAAAAAAACCAAAAAATATCATCCATGCAGACGCTAAAAGCAGTGGCTCATATCCTACAGCTAAGTAGATTAAACCAAACGCAAGGGATATTATTAAAGAGGAGTATGCAAATATAAGCGATTTTGCATAAATATCTATCTCTTTTCTAGCTCTAGTTTTATGTATTGTATATATAAAATAGAAGTATATTAACAATCCTACCGCCGCAACTCCATAACCCACATACGCTAAAAATGCTACCCCCGTAAGTGATGAAAGCACAACCGCTAAAACTGACAAGCTTACTGATGCTATTGCTATCTCTAAAGGTTTTTTACTAAAGCCATGAGAGAGTCCAAACATTGGAAGCAAAACAACAGATAGCCCCATAATTGTCACTACTATATAACCAACGACAACTAAAAATACATGCCCTTTTAACAAAGCATTAATATCAACTGCCACCATACCTGCATATCCAAGAGCCATAACAAGACCAAAAATAATTCCAAAGAAAAGAAATATATTTGATATTAGCAAGCTGCTTATTACAAGGTTAAACTTCTTGACTTTTTTTATGGTTAGAAATATCTCCATCACAAAAATCATCATAGCAATCAGCACAACAACTCCACCAAAAGGCAAAAGCATTGGATAACTTAAAAATCCAAATGCCATCATGATAGTACCTATCGATAAAAGCGGCCATATAGCATAAAATAGTTCAACACCAAAGTGCCCTACTTCTAAAACTACAGGCACTAGTTGCGCCATTGCACCAAAAATAATCATCATGGCAAAGCCAAGCAAAAAAAGATGAACAAAACTTAGAATTTTCGTATCTAACATTGATAAATTATCTGTTGATATAAAAAAGATAAATACAACAGAGAGAAGATAAAATATTGCACCCAATATAAAAAATGGAGATATTAGTTTAAAAGGAGGTGCAAAATCTTGCGATACAGAAAACATATAGTTGCTAGTGACTTATGTTTTCAAGATCTGTAGTAGATGATGAACCATTATCTGAGAAAATTATTTTTACCAATCCGCCTTCTAGCATCTCAGTCTCATAAGAGATATCATCGCCTAACTTTGAAAAAAGACCTCCAGGCGCTTTATGATTAATCATTACCAGTTTATCATCTGTCCCTTTTATAAGCTTCAATCCAGATACAGCATTTACCATAGGATCTGGGGGACCACATTTTGAAGTATCAAAATAGTAACTACTCTGACCATCTTTTTCTAATTTAAAAAAATCTACTGTTGCGCCTACAACATCTATTTTCAAGGCTTCTTTTGGAATAAATGACATTCTGAACTCCTATAAATTTATATAGTTAAATTATATTTAATATATAGATTTATAGCGTTGATTTGTATCAACAATGAGGATAAAATTATCTTATTTGCCCGCTTCCGTATATTTTGAACTTATATGTTGTCAGACCTTCTATACCCATCGGACCACGAGCATGAAGTTTATTTGTACTTATCCCCACTTCTGCTCCAAATCCAAAAGCTCCGCCATCTGTAAATCTTGTTGAGGCATTAAGATAAACAACAGCAGCATCTATAGCATTTAAAAATTTCTCTGCTGATGTGACATTTTCAGTGATAATAGCCTCTGAGTGACCTGAACTAAACCTTACAATATGTTCTATTGCGCCATCTACACCATCAACAACTTTAATATTTAGTATATTTGCAAGATATTCAGTATCATAATCTTCATCAGTAGCATTCTCAACTTTAATAATAGCTTGAGTCTCTAAACACCCTTTAAGCTCCGTGTGTGCCTTGTCAAACTCAGACTTTAATTTAGGGAGTGCATCTCGGGCAATAGATTTATCAACCAACAGAGTCTCCATCGCATTACAAACACCGGGTCTTTGAACCTTTGCGTTTATTGCTATTTTAATAGCATCATCAAGTTTTGCGTCCTTATCAATATAGGTATGGCACTGTCCTTTATCATGTTTTACCACGCTAACAGTGGCATTGTCACTTACATATTTTATAAGCCCTGCCCCGCCTCTTGGAATAATCAAATCAACATATCTATCCATCTTAATAAGCTTAGCAACTCCCTCTCTTGATGAATCTGGGATTAAAGATACTAACGATTTTGGCAAGCTATTTTTCTCTAAGACTGCTTGAAGTACTTTTGCTATTGCCTTATTTGAATTTTCAGCCTCTTTACCACCCTTTAAAACACACACATTTGAACTCTTAAAGCAAAGAGCCGCGGTATCACTTGTTACATTCGGACGAGACTCATATATTATGCCTATAACTCCGATAGGGATAGAGACTTTTTCTATCTTAAGTCCATCTTCTGTCACCCACCCATCAATGATTCTTCCAACCGGCTCTTTTAGTGCTGCTATCTCTTCAATAGCTACTGCCATAGCATCAATACGCTTCTCATCTAAAAAAAGTCTATCCATTAAAGCGGATGAGAGATTATTCTTTTTTCCATCAGACATGTCAAGAGCATTTGCTTCAAGCAAATCCATAGTGTTGCTTCTTAGAGCTTCTGCCATCTCTCTTAAAATTCTATTTTTATCTGCTCCGCTAAGTGTGCTAAGTACCCTGCTTGCTTCTTTTGCCTCTTGTAAAAATTGTTCCATCATCTTTGCCTTTTATTTTTAAATTTCATATGTTAATGCTATACTACCATAAAAAAATAAAGGCACTTTATGAAAACCATCACTTTTATCGGCAACGGAAATATGGCTCTAAGCATAGCTAAAGGATTAAAACAGAGCTATAAACTCGAAGTTATCGGCAGAGATTTAGAAAAATTAAATAAGTTTGAAGATGAATTGGGTGTTAAAATAGAAAAAGAGCTGATGGATGAGTGTAATATAGAAGGCAAAACAGTAATACTATGCGTAAAACCCGCAAATGTTGAAGAGATAGCCGCTAGAGTAGAAGGTAGAGCAAAAGTTATCTACTCTGTTCTTGCAGGAACAACGGTGCAAAAGATTAAACAGAATTTAAATCCATATGCAGTTGTTAGAAGTATGCCAAATCTTGCTGCAAGTGTTGGAAAATCTATGACTACGCTTACAGGAGATGAAGCCTACAAGGAGGAGGCAAAAGAGCTGCTTGGGGCTATAGGTGCGACTCTTTGGTTAGCGAGCGAGAAAGAGCTTGATATTGCAACAGGCTTAGCAGGAAGCGGACCTGCTTATTTGACACTAATTGCCGAAGCATTGACTGATGGAGCAGTAAAACAGGGGATGAGAAGAGCCGATGCTATGGCAACTATGCGCGGTCTTTTTGCCGGATTTGGTGAGCTTATACAAGATACTCATCCCGCTTTATTAAAAGATGGTGTTATGAGTCCGGGTGGAACAACTGCCGCAGGCTACGGTGCACTTGAGGATGGAAATGTCAGAGCTTCATGTATAAACGCAATTGAGCAAGCTTATAAAAAAGCAGTTGAATTATCAAAATAGACGAAGTAGTTTTAAGCAAAATCAGAAGCTTCTAAAGTAGTTAGAAGCTCTGAAAGGCAAGTAGATTAACTAAAAAGTGATAAAAGGATACCTGCAGCAACAGCTGAACCGATAACACCTGCAACATTTGGACCCATAGCATGCATTAGAAGCATATTTGAGCGGTCATACTCCATACCGACTTTATTAGATACACGAGCAGCCATAGGAACGGCAGAAACACCTGCAGAACCGATAAGCGGATTTACTTTATTTCCAGGAAATAGATTCATAATCTTAGCCATGATTACACCGGCAGCAGTACCTGCAGAGAATGCCACAACACCAAGTGCTAGAATTGCCAAAGTATCTGCAACCAAGAACTGATCTGCCGCAAGTTTAGAACCTACAGCCAATCCCAAGAAGATAGTTACAATATTTATCAAAGCATTTTGCATAGTATCAGATAATCTATCTACAACACCACTCTCTTTCAAGAAGTTACCAAACATAAACGCACCGATAAGAGGCGTAGCATCCGGAAGCACTAAAATAGCTAATACTAAAACCATAATCGGGAAAACTAACTTCTCTAAGCGAGAGACATGACGAAGTGTACTCATCTTAATTTTTCTCTCAGCATCTGTTGTAAGTGCTTTCATAATAGGAGGTTGAATTATAGGAACCATAGCCATATATGAGTAAGAAGCAACTGCAATAGCTCCTAAAAGCTCAGGAGCAAGTTTTGATGCTATAAAGATTGAAGTCGGTCCATCAGCCCCACCGATAATTGAAATAGCTGAAGCTTGTTGAAGAGTAAATTCAAAAATAGGCGTATATTGTGCAAGTGCAACTGCTCCAACTAGTGTTCCAAAAATTCCAAATTGTGCCGCGCCGCCTAAGAGCGCAGTTTTTGGATTTGAGAGTAGAGGACCAAAATCAGTCATAGCGCCAACACCCATAAATATAAGAATAGGAAAAAACTGATTTGCCAAGCCCATCTCATACATTATTCCTAAAAACCCATCAGGTCCCGCAATTCCTGCAATAGGAATATTTGCCAAAAGCCCGCCAAATCCTATAGGTAAAAGAAGCAGAGGCTCAAAGCCCTTTGCAATTGCAAGATAGAAAAGCGCAAAAGCGACAAGTATCATAATGACCCTACCCCAAGATTTGTGAAAATCACTCATTTTATCGCCATGAGAACTTAGTTCATTGGGGTCTGGGCTTAAAAAGGCTTTAATTCCCGTAGAGCTGAGAAAACCGCCTACCATTTCAGAAAATGACTGCGCCTGATACGTTTCAACTTTTTTAGTAGCCGCTTCATGTAAAGTAGTCTCAGCAACTGAGGCATAAAGAGAACTAAAGCTAAGAAGTACCAAAAACATAAAAGTTTTTATAACATTTTTTTTCATCTAATTATCCTAGAACTGCTACGACTTGACCTTCAACTACTTTATCGTTTGTAGCAACATTAATAGATTTTATAACACCGCCTTTTGGTGCTACTATGTCTATCTCCATCTTCATAGACTCTAAAATCATAATTACATCGCCTTCATTAACGCTTTGACCAGGATTAGCAACTATTTTCCAAACATTTCCAGGTAAAAGTGCTTTTATATCTAAAAGAGTTCCGGAGCCTGCTTCCTTCTTAGGTGCAGAAGCAGCCTCTGCCGTGCTCTCCCCGTTTACCTCAGTAACTTGAATATTAACATCTCCTTCTGCAACCTGAACACTAAATTTTTGACCATCTACAACTACAGTATAGTTTCCATTACCCATATTTTTGCTTCCTTCTTCTTTTTTCATTTCTGATATTTTACGAACATTTAACTCGCCTTGACCTTTAAGAAAAGCGATACCTTTCTCATGACAAGCTGCTGCTATGAAGATATTCTCTTCGGTAATCTCAATATCCTCTTCTTTAAGCTTCTTAATCCATGTGTTTAATGATTTGCTCTCATCTGCATTTGCCAAATCAAGAGCTTTTTCTGTTGTAGGCTCTAACCCTAACTTCTCAGAAGCAATTTTAACAATCTCAGGATCCGGTGCAACCGGAGTTTTACCAAAATATCCAAGCACCATTTTTCCATAGCCGGGAGCTATTGCGTTCCAAGGTCCCTGCATAACATTGTTAAGTGCTTGTTGAAAATAAAATTGTGAAACAGGAGTAACTGATGTTCCGTAACCACCCTTCTCTACAACCTCAGTCATAGCGGCAATAACTTCAGGAAATTTATCTAAAATGCCGTTATCGCGCATCATCTGTGTATTTGCAGTAAGTGCGCCGCCGGGCATTGGTGAGAATGGTATTATCGGGGATACCATTGTTGCTTCAGGAGGCATAAAGTAGTCCGATAGGCAGTTTTGTAACTCTTTTTCATATGTTAGAATTTTATTTATCTCTAACCCGCCCAGGTCATAATCCATCCCTTTTGTTGCATGAAGCATAGTTAAGATATCCGGTTGGCTTGTTCCGCCGCTAACTGGAGCAGCAGCCATATCGATACCATCTACACCTGCTTCAAGAGCTGCCATATATGCAGCAACGGAAACACCTGCCGTCTCATGCGTATGAAGTCTTAGATGTGTTCCTTCCGGTATTAGACGTCTAGCCATCTCAATAGTTTCAAACACTTTTTGCGGATTTGATGTGCCGGATGCATCTTTAAAACAGATGCTATTGTAAGGAATACCGCTGTCTAATATCTCTCGCAATGTTTTTTCGTAAAACTCAACCGTATGAGCACCGTAACATCCGGGAGGAAGATCCATCATTGTCACAACAACCTCATGTTTAAGTCCATGATGTACGATTCTCTCACCTGAATATTTTAAGTTTTCTACGTCATTAAGCGCGTCAAAATTTCTAATTGTTGTGGTACCATGTTTTTTAAACATTTTAGCATGCAAATCAATTAGCTCTTTAGAACCCGTGTCTAGCATTACGGTATTTACACCACGAGCTAAAGTTTGAAGGTTTGCATCAGGTCCAACTATTTCACGAAACCTATCCATCATCTCAAATGCATCTTCTCTTAAATAAAAATACAGAGATTGAAATCTGGCACCGCCAGCAAACTCAAAGTGAGTTATTCCTGCAGTTTTTGCCGCTTCCACTGCAGGAAAAAAATCGTTCATTAAAACACGACCGCCAAAAACGGACTGAAAACCGTCTCTAAAAGTCGTATCCATTATATCTATATATTTTTTAGCCATACTAATCCTTAACTTTCTCTATGAAATTTAATTGCCGCCGTTATAGCTGCAGCTACCTTTTTTTGATTGCTCTGAGTGTTTGATGATGAAGAGCTCGTACTCGGTTGAACTTCAGGAAAAAATTTATGTACAATTTTTGACATCATCCCCATTAGAAAAATCAAAGTTGTAAGAAACAAGAACACTGCTCCCATTCCTAGTCCCATAAACTTTAATCCCTCTACTACAAGATTAGTATCCATATCAATATACCTCTTTTTTTATTTAGCGTGTAATTGTATTATATTAATATTTAAAAAGCCTTATTACTATTTCTTTATTTTTAATATAGAGCCAAATTGTTACCTTTTGATTATATAATTCATAAAAAAATAGTATAGGTGTAAATATGAAAAATGAAAATGTCGTCAAATTTGGACATATAAATACAATAGAAGGGTACTCATATTTAGCACTTGTTTTTATTGCAATGCCGATGAAATATCTTTTAGACATACCGCTAGCTGTAAAAGTAGTAGGAATGATTCATGGAATACTTTTTATTCTTTTTTGCCTGCTTTTAGTTAAAGCTTGGCATGAGGCAAAGTGGTCTTTTAAAGAAAATACGCTGTTTTTTATCGCTTCTCTTATCCCTTTTGGAACCTTTTTTACTAAAGCTAAAATAAAAACTTATGAATAAAAAAGTTTTCTTTAGTTAAAATAACTCTACTATTAATTAAGGAATATATTTATGATTGCCGGAATAAATGAGCAAGACTTTATTGCATATCTTATCTTTGGTCTTATATTAAACTTCCTCTTCTCGATAATGTTTGGGGTTTACTTAAGCAAAAACATAGGAATGCAAGAGATGATTAAATCAAAGGGAGATAAGGAGCAGTCACTACTTGTAAGCTTCAGTCTTTTCATACCGTATGCAAAAATGTTAATTACTCTATATAGAGTTGCTATTTTGCAACTATTCTTTTTAAACAAAGGGTATTCACACAAAGAGTTCTGGATTTATATGACGACAAACAGACTAAATAAACTGGATTAAACTAAGAGATGAATGATTTCAAACTAAAAATAGCACTTAGCGTACTGACTGCTATTATTTTTTCGTTTGTTTTTATTATACTCGCCTTCATCTTGCCGACGCAAAAAGATGAACCAAAAATTATTAAAAAACCAAGTAATATACTAGAAGAGGTTTCAAAATCTCTTAGAAAGTAGAATCTACAGAGAGTTTTTAACCTCAATTAGCTTTAGCGTTTCATATGCACAAAGCGGATTTAGCTTAGTGGCTGTTACCTCTAACGCTTTTACATACAGCCTCAGATAGTTTAAATCTTCCTCATACATTATTGCTTTTAATAACTTCTCAGCATCTTTAATTCTTAAGTTTCTAACAACACCTAGATTTTTATGAGCTAAGTTTCTAATATTTGTATAGTCTAATGCTCTATTTTCAAGCTCATCTTTTTTTAGCTCATGTATATATTCATAAAATACTATTTTTGATTTCAGTATCTGGATAATATAGTCCTCTACAAGTTGATAAACTATATCTTCTTCCAAAGAGAGTTCTTCTACAGCCTCCCCTATTTCATAGCGGTAATCAAGCATATCTAGCTCTTGGAAATTCTGTTTCATAAACAGACTTCCCTCTTTTAGCAATATGTCTATTTCACGGCGAAGTGCGGCATTCTCAGGCCGCCTTCTTTCTTTTGGATTATTGTTCATAGGCGTAAAATATCATAATTTTGCTTTTATTATAGCAATTAAAATATATTAAAAGAGATTTATAAACTCCAAACGCTGTAAATGCGCTTAGAGTTTATAGCTATATTGCTTTTGAGATAATTCTATTTAGCCTTAAAATAAATCCGGCAGTATCCTCTAGTTCTACGCCTTCAAAAAGTTTTGCTTGATCTAGCAAAACATGTGCAGCATCACTAATTAGATTTTGATCAGCTGATGCTTTTAGCTTAGCTATAAGCTCATGATTAGGGTTAATTTGAAGTATAGGAGCCGGAGCCGGCGCATCTGTGTTTTGCCCCATCTGCTTCATCATCTGAGCCATCATATAAGCAGGGTCCTCTTTATCCTCTTTTAATTTAACCGGAGAGTCTACTAAGTCAAATGTAACCTCAACAGACTTAACACTCTCACCAAGAGAATCTTTAATCTCTTTAACTAATCCTTCAAACTCTTTAGCTCTCTCTTGTTCTGCCTTCTTCTCCTCTTCACTCTCTGTGAATTTGGCATCACTTACATGAACAAACTTATACTCCTTATACTCTGTCACCATTGGAAAGACTATAGTGTCTATCTCTTCGTTTAATACTAAAACATCAATATTTCGACTCTTAAATCTCTCTAATGCAGGTGAGCTTTTCAGCATTGAGAGTGAAGTTTTACCGGTAATATAATAGATCTCTTTTTTATCTTCATCCACATTTTTAACAAAATCTTCAAACATTACCATCTCAGCAGAATTCAAGGTATTAAACTTCATTAACTCCAGAATCTTTTCACGATTACCGTAGTCACTATATAACCCCTCTTTTAAAACATTTCCAAACTCTTTGAAAAATTTACTATATTTCTCTTTATCATTTTTAGAAATTTTAGTAAGTTCTGAGAGTACTTTTTTAACTGAAGCATTTCTGATTTTTGCCATTACCGCATTTGATTGTAAAATCTCGCGAGAGACGTTAAGAGGCAGATCTTTAGAGTCAATTACACCGCGCAGAAATCTCATATATGTAGGCATAAGCTCTTTTTCATCATCAGTAATAAAGACACGGTTAATGTAGAGTTTAATTCCGGTTTGATAATCAACCCTATACATATCCATAGGAGCTTTACTAGGTATGTAAAATAGCGTTGTGTACTCTATTGCACCTTCTGCTTTATTATGCATCCAAGAGAGCGGCTCTTCAGAAGAGTGTGCGATTGAGCTATAGAAATCTTTATACTCCTCATCTTTTATCTCGTTTTTTGATATTGTCCAAAGTGCATTTGCGCGATTTATCTGAACATTTTCTATCTCATTTCTTGAAGGCTCTATCTCCTTGCCGTCATCATCCGTAACAGCAGGAATATACTTCTCTTTATCCATAAATATCGGAAATGGAATATGATTTGAATATTTTTTGATAATTGTCTCGACTCTATGAGATTCTAAAAACTCATCTTCATCATCATTTAAGTGCATTACAATTGTAGTTCCATGGGAATCTCTGGTTGTTTTTTCTATCTCAAATTCGCCGTCACCCTTGCTTTTCCATATGTAAGCCTGCTTCGATGCCGCCTTTTTTGTAATAACTTCAACACTATGTGCAACCATAAAACATGAGTAAAAACCTACACCAAACTGTCCTATTAGGTTGGAATCCTTTTTTTGGTCACCTGTTAAATTTTCTAAAAATGCTTTTGTTCCCGATTTTGCAATAGTACCGAGGTTGTTCATCAAATCCTCTTCGTCCATACCGATACCGGAATCTTTTATCGTTAAAGTTTTTGCCTCTTTATCGGCAATGATATCTACTCTTGGTGCAAACGTTACATCTTTATAACTCTCATCTGTTAAGACCAGCATGTTTAACTTATCAAGCGCATCCGATGCATTTGAAACTAACTCACGAATAAATATCTCTTTATTTGAATATAGTGAATGTATCATGAGATTAAGTATTTGATTTGCTTCTGTTTGAAACTGATGTTTTGCCATCTTTTGAATCCTTTTAAGTTAAAATTTCTATATAATAGTAGCAAAAAAAGTTAATAAATACAAATTATATCAACTATATTGAGTTAATAGGACTAAGGTATATTTACTCTAAGTACCTAAAATATTAAAATATGGCAAAAAGAAAACTTATTTTCATTTTTGTTTTATTTTTCTTTTTTAATGGCAAAACTCTTAAATTAATTTGGATATAATAAGACCATAAATATTATTTTAGATTTGGAGTAAGTATGAAAAAATTTACAACACTCGTTGCGATAGATTTCTCAAGAAGTAGTTATGTAGTTTTAGAAAAGGCACTTGAATTTACAAAAAAGATGGATGGGGAACTTCATGTTGTCCACGTAGTTGAGAGTTCGTTCTTTTCAAGAAACAGAAATCTAGACTCAATTAAAGCAAACGGCTTTAATGAACTTAAGAAAAATTTTAGCTCAATCAAAGAAGAGAACTATCACTGTGTTAGCGGTAAAGTAAAAGTAGAGGTATCAAATACGGCAAAAACTCTAAATGCAGATGTAATCATCATGGGAAATAGCGGTGAAACACACTTTTTAAGTGAGCTTCTTATGGGGTCTCATACTAAAGAGATAATAAAATATGCACAAACCCCTGTTCTTGTTATAAAAATCGACCATGAGATAGAGTATAAAAACATTTTAGTTCTTTCTGATTTATCTCAAGAGTCTGCCCAAGCAATTAAAAAAATTGCAAAAATTTTTCCAAAATCAAATATAACGCTTATAAATCTATACTATCTTCCGGTTGAAAATATGTTAATTACATATGGAGTTGACCAGCAAAGCATTCAAGAGTATCAAGACTCTTTAAGAGAAGAGAGCGAACAGAGTGTTGATTTATTTTTAAAATCTTTAGCTCTACCAAAAGAGATTAAAATTACTGCCTCTGCTCTACAGAGCTCTCTAAATCCTAAAGAGTTTAAAAATGAGGTTGCCGATATAAACTATGACCTACTAGCAATCCATGCAACACAAAACGTAAGCTTCTTTGCTTTTGATATTTTGGAGCAATCCGCTGTTGATGTTTTTGTTTTAAAATAGCTTTAGTTATGGTAGAAGAGTTTGTAGAGCCAAGAGAACCAACGCCTAAGCTCTACTCAAGGGGATGCAAAACAGTCTCGCTCTTTTTGAGACTCATATTGCAATACGGAGCTGTTACAACTACTCTTGTTGTATGGTATATGTATGATTTTTTTATTGCTCTGTTGACTTTAGTGCTAGTTTTTATAATTATGGGAATTATTCGCTCAAAACTTCGCAATAGTGTTATCCCTCTATCTCAAAGAGAGTTTCACTATAGTGACAAAGAGATAGCCGACTGGTATGCGGCAAAGATGATATGCCATGAAGTTGAGTAAGCCGGCATCGACACTTTAAAGTGTTATAGAGTTTCCATGTTCTACAATATGGCTCTCATGTCCGAGTCTATTTTTTATTGCAGTTGCAAATATCTCCATTTTATCTCTCTCTCCATGAATTAGATAGAGTTTTTTCAAATTATTTGCAGTTCCTATCCAATCAATTAAATCTTTTTGATCTGCATGAGCAGAAAAGCCGTTAATTGTGTACGCTTTAGCTTTAACGATTATATCCTCTCCATATATTTTAACGCTTTTTTGACCATCAACGATGCTTCTTCCCAGTGTTCCTTCTACTTGAAATCCAACAAATATAACTGCATTTCTGGCATTCCAAAGTTTGTGTTTTAAGTGGTGCATAATACGTCCACCGTTACACATACCGCTACCTGCAATTATAATAGAGCGCTCCTTTACTCTATTTATCGCCATGGATTGATTTCTTGTAGTAGTTGTTTCAAGCCAAGCAAAAGAGAATGGGTCTTTCCCTCTTCCTGATAGATACTCTAGTTTATCACTTAGGTGAACGGGGTATTTATTGTAAAGCTTTGTTGCTTTAATAGCAAGCGGACTATCTAAAAAAATACGACATTTGGGCAATTCGCCACTTCCGTGCATCTCATGAAGCAGCCAAAGTATCTCTTGTGTTCTCTCTAGCGCAAAAGAGGGTATTAAAATCGTACCTTTATCTTTAAGTGTCGAAATAACCGCCTCTTTAAACTCCTCTATACTCTGTTCTAAGGACTTATGCAGACGATCCCCATAGGTTGACTCTATAAAAAGAGCATCTGCTCTATCAAGTTTATCATGCTCATCAATTATGAGCCTTTGCTTAGGACCTAGGTCTCCAGAAAAGACAATGCGTTTATGTTCGTTTTGCTCTTGATAATCAATCATAACAAAAGCACTTCCCATAATATGACCTGCGTTGCCAAAAGATACGGTTATGTGCTGTTTTAGCTTATGCTCCTCATAATATTGTAGCGTTTTCCACTTTTTAGCAAAAACTTTTTTTACATCCTCTTTTGTATAGAGTGGTTCTAGTATGCTATCCTCCTCCCCACGTCTTCGTGCTTTTTTACTTATTGTCTTATACTCTTCTTGTAAAATCCCCGCACCGTCTAAAAGCATAATCTTAGCTATATCAAATGTAGCTTCCGTTGCAATAATTTTACCTTTAAACCCCTCTTTTATGAGCTTTGGAACTCTTCCAATATGATCAAGATGCGCATGTGTTAAAATAAGATAGTGCACATCTGAGGGCTCAAAACCAAAGGGTTCATAGTTTTTTTTGCTTCCGCCGTCGCCTTGAAACATACCGCAATCAATCAGTATCTTAATTGAGCCTATCTTAAGTAGATGACATGAACCCGTTACCGTCTGTGCCGCACCATATGATGTTACCTTAACCATTTTTATCCTTTTGTAACTACACTCTTAATTATTATATTTAAATATCTATATTTTAGTATTAATGACATTAACTAAAGCATACAAAACCTATCTCTTATATATTTTATAATATAATCCATATATTAAAGAAATAATAAGTAGAAGAGTAAATGGCACTAATAGATCTATTAAACATATCCAAACATTATGAAGCGCAAAAGATTCTAACAGATGTTAATTTTCATGTTGATGAAGGTGAGAGAATCGTCATTATAGGAAAAAACGGCAGCGGCAAATCAACTCTTATGAAAATTATAAACGGAACTCTTGAACAAGATAGTGGAGAGAGAATTCTTAGGCAAAACCTTGAAGTTAAAATGTTAGAGCAAAAGCCAAATTTTAATGAGAGCCATACTGTTCGTGAAGCTGTAGAGGCTGGGCTAAAGGAGCTAAATTTAGCAAAAGCAAGATACAGCGAACTCTCGCTTAAGCTTGCAGATGATTTTGAGAACAAGACACTACTAGATGAGCATGAGAGACTCTCCCGCTATATTGAACATCATAACGCTTGGAATCTTGATGACAAGATTGAGAGAATCATGCAGCACTTTGACCTTAAACAGTATGAAAATAGTCTTGTAGTTATGCTTAGCGGTGGGGAACAAAGACGTGTTGCTCTTGCATCACTCCTTCTTCAAAAACCCGATATTCTACTTCTAGATGAACCTACAAATCATCTAGATGTTTACATGGTTGAGTTTTTGGAGGAGCTACTTCTGCGAGAGAAGTTTACTCTTGTTTTTATTTCACACGACAGATACTTCATAGATAGAGTAGCAACAAAAAGTGTCGAAGTTGAAGATTGCTCACTTAGAGAGTATCGCGGAGGCTATAGCAGCTATCTTACTCAAAAAGAGGAGTATATGCGAACTCTAAAAAAACAGCATGAGAACCTTCTTGATTTATTAAAAAGAGAAAATGAGTGGTTCTCAAGAGGCGTAAAAGCAAGGCTTAAAAGAAATGAGGGGCGAAAAGAGCGTCTAATGGCTCTAAGGGAAGAGGCTAAAACAAACCCCTCTAAAATAAAAAAAATGTCGCTTGAGCTTGAGCGCGAAGCCAAACACTTCAACCGTGATAAAAGCATTAATAAGCAAAAAATGCTCTTTGAAGTAGAAAATTTGGGACTAAAAGTTGGTAACAAAGAACTTTTAAAAGATTTTAACACCAGAATTCTGCAAAAAGATGTTATTGCAATAGTAGGACCAAACGGTAGCGGAAAGTCAACTCTGCTAAAGGCTCTTTTAGGACGCATTGAACCTACAAGCGGAGTTATTAAAAGAGGCGAGTTTAAGATAGGGTACTTTGACCAGCACAGAGAGATGCTCGATGATGATAAAAACCTTATAGAGACGTTCTGTCCGCATGGTGGAGATAGAGTAAGTGTTCGTGGACGAGATATGCATGTTTACGGATACCTAAAAAACTTTCTTTTTCCAAGAGAGTTTCTGGACAAAAAAATCGGGGTACTCAGCGGTGGGGAGAAAAATCGTATCGCGCTTGCTCTGCTGTTTACAAAAGATGTTGATATTTTAATTCTAGATGAGCCTACAAATGATCTGGATATTCCGACAATTAATATTTTAGAAGAGCAGTTAATAAACTTTAGCGGGGCGGTTATTATTGTCAGTCATGATAGATATTTTGTAGATAAAATAGCAAAGAAACTCTTTATTTTTAAAGAGGATAAGCGCATAGAGGAGAGCTATCAAAGCTACTCTGAATATTTAGAACTTGAAAAAGAGTTAAAAGAACTAAGCGACATGGAGCAAGAGAGCAAAAAAATAGAGCCTAAGATAAAACCAAGCAAGCAAAAAGAGCTAAAACTAACCTATAAAGAGAAAATTGCATTAGAGAAGCTTCCTCAAGAGATAGATGAGCTTGAAGCTCAAATTGATGAGAAGAACAGCTCTTTAGCAGATCCGGCATGTTATGAAAAGATAGGTATATCACAACTAGCTCGTGAGCTTGAAGAGCTTAAAAATATATATGAACAGAAAGTTGAGGAACTTTTAAATATTCAGGAGAAAGAAGAGGAGATAAATAGGAGCTAGCACGAAATGTGCTAACTATTTTTTAACCTCTTTTAGAGTATCTGCTATTAAAAATGCCAGCTCTAAAGCTTGATCGGCATTTAAGCGTGGATCGCAGTGAGTATGGTAGCGGGAGCTTAAATCTTCCTCTGTTACTATAAAAGAGCCGCCAATACACTCTGTTACATTTCTACCTGTCATCTCTAAGTGAACACCGCCGGCATATGTGCCTTCAGCTCTATGAACTTGAAAAAATTGCTTCATCTCTGTAAGAATTGCATCCACCGGACGAGTCTTAAAGTTGTTTGATGATTTAATAGTGTTGCCATGCATTGGGTCACAACTCCAGACAACTTTTTTGCCTTCACGCTCAACCGCGCGAATGAGTTTTGGCATACCGTCACCCACTTTATTTGCGCCCATTCTTACAATAATATTTAGACGACCTGCTTCATTTTCAGGGTTTAAAATATCGCATAGTTTTATTAAATCCTCCGGATCCATCGATGGTCCGGCTTTAACACCTATAGGGTTATTAATGCCTCTCATATACTCAACATGAGCACCGTCAATTTGACGGGTTCTATCCCCTATCCAAAGCATATGCGCAGATGTATCATACCAATCACCGGTAGTAGAATCTTTTCTAGTAAACGCCTCTTCATATGGCAGTAATAGCGCTTCATGCGAGGTATAAAAATCCGTCTCACGGAGAGTTCTATGTGTTTTAGAGGTAATTCCGCATGCTTGCATAAACTTCAAAGATTTTTCAATCTCCTCTGCTAAATCTTCATACTTTTTACTGATTTCACTCTGATGCGTAAAATCCAAATTCCACTGATGTACTTTATGCAGATCCGCAAAACCGCCTGTTGCAAAAGCACGAACAAGGTTTAGCGTAGCTGCTGATTGATTGTACGCTTTTATCATCCTTTGTGGGTCCGGAGTACGTGATTTAGAGGTGAACTCAACACCATTAATAATATCGCCACGGTAAGCATCAAGTGTTACGCCATCTATCGTCTCAGTATCACTTGAACGAGGCTTTGCAAATTGTCCGCCAAGACGCCCTACTTTTACTACGGGAAGCCCGCCTGCATATGTCATAACAACAGCCATCTGAAGAATAGCTTTAAACGTATCACGAATATTTGTGGCATGAAACTCGCTAAAACTCTCAGCACAATCCCCACCTTGAAGTAAAAAAGCCTTGCCCTCGGAAACATTTGCCAACTGGCTCTTAAGCGAGCGAGCCTCACCTGCAAAAACGAGCGGCGGATACTCTTTTAATTCTGCTAAAACTCTATTTAATTCTTCTACATCTGTATATGTCGGTTGCTGCACAATAGGCTTTTGCCTCCAACTAGAAGGTGTCCAGATACTCATTATTAAACCTTTATTTAATATATACCAAATATTTTTTGTAATTTTACATTATAGTACCTAAAATACCTCTTATTACTCTATTTAATCGCAATTCAAAGAAGATGAAAGCTTTTTTTTATGCTTAAAAATGTATAATGCACTATATTTTTTAATGGATGCACATTTATGGAAAAAAACGATTTAAAAGCATTAATAGAAGAGATTTATCAAAATCTGCTTGAACGAGTCAACTCGCAAGAGGAGGCTACTAAAGGGCAGGTTATTTGCTATTTAAGAGATGCTATTGAAGTTGTTTCCAACATAAATGACAAAGATATAGACTCTATAGAGCATGCCAGAGAAGCCTTTAGCAACTCATATAAAGAGCTTGTAAAACAGAGTTTATCCTCTTATAAAAACAGTAATGAAATATTTGGCGAACTTTCACAACTAAACAAAGAGACGATAAATCAATATAGTGAAAAGCATATTGACCTTCAAACTTTAACAGAAAAATTTGATGAGATTCAATCTCACATGACAAAAGAGGTTAGCAAAGCAAATGAAGTGATTTCAGAGCTTACAAGCAAAGTAAAAGTGCTAGAAGAGACCTCTAATCTAGATCCGCTTACAAAAGTTTTTAACAGAAGAGCGCTAATCTCATACTTAAGGGAAGTGTGTGCAAACAAAGATATACCATATCATCTGCATATACTTATGATTGACATTGACAACTTTAAATCCATAAATGATAACTACGGTCACATTACCGGGGATAAAATTCTTATTTTTATCTCAAATATTCTCAGAAAAGCATTGAGAGACGGAGATAAAATTTTTAGATTTGGCGGCGAGGAGTTTACAATCATCTTAAGCCGCAATAGCGATGAAGAGTCTGAATCTATAGCAAAGAGACTATTAAAACTAATCAGCTCAAACAACCTCATATATATGGGTCAAAAAATATCTATAACCGCTAGTATCGGGCTTACAAAATATTTAAAAGATGATACTCCCGACTCTCTTATGGCTAGAGCAGATAAAGCTCTATACACTTCTAAAAACAACGGAAAAAATATGGTCTCAAAGGTATATGAATAATGAGTTTTAGTTATTTTGATATTATAATATCTATTATAGTGCTCTTTTTAGGGCTAAAGGGAATAATAAACGGTTTTTTCAAGGAACTTTTTGGTCTCTTAGGCATTATTGGCGGTATTTTTGTAGCTTCTCGCGTTGGAGATGATGTCGGCATAGTTATTAGCGATACTATTTTTAAATTTGAGAGTAGCGCCGCTACTGACTTTACAGGCTTCTTAGTAACACTTATACTTTTTTGGCTTCTAATGGTTGGAGTCGGTCTAATCTTCAAAAAACTCAGCTCACTTAGTGGACTTGGCATATTTGACAAGATACTCGGTTTCATCTTTAGCGCAGGTAAATTCTTTCTTATTGCTGCAGTTATTGCACATGCCGCTTATAATATTAAAGCCATGAGAGCAAACGTAGATTCAATTATGCAAAACAGCTTTCTATTTCCTGCCTTGGTAAAAACGGGAGGCGTGATTATGAAACTAGACCCTATTGAAATTTCAAACGATATAAACGAAACTATTCAAAAAAGCACACAAGCAATCGGAAACAGCATAGATGAGAGCATCAAAGATTCAGCAGTAAAAATCATAGATGACACAAAACAAGAAGTAAGTGAGATTATAGAGCAAAATTTATCTACAAAGGAGGGTCAATAATATGTCTAAAATTACAACCGACTTCAATGATAAAACAGTTGCCTACAAGCAGTTGCTTGAAAACTTCAAAAGTTTACTGAAAAAAAATAGTCTAAAATTTACAATTCAAAGAGAAGTTATCCTAGAGACTCTCTATAACTCTGATGAACACTTAACGCCTGAGTCTCTTCATAATCTTATTCAAGAGAAATTTCCTGATTTAAAAACAGGAATTGCTACTGTATATAGAACACTATCTCTTTTAGAAGAGTCCGATATGGTCACATCACTATCTTTTGGAGCACAGGGGAAAAAGTACGAACTTGGCGCAAAACATCATCATGACCATTTTATATGTACATCATGCGGTACTATAATAGAGTTTGTTGACGAGCAGATAGAAGAGAGACAACATAAAATTGCCGAGGAGCTCGGTTTTGATATGAAAGATCACTCCATGCAGATTTATGGAATCTGCAAAGAGTGTAGAGCAAAATAGATACGCTTAATAAAATTAGCACTTACGCAAAAATAAAGGAAAACTATTGGTTTTTGATAACAAATTTATACAACTAAGAGTTGAAAAAGCAGAACTTTTAAAAAAAGAGGGATTTAACCCCTACTCTAACGATTCAAAAAGAAATACGACGATTGAAAAGTATTTAAATGTAAACTCCGACATAGAGTTTAAAGAGAACAAAAGAGATGAAAAACGTCACTATATTTTATCGGGTCGTATAAAACTCTTTAGAATTATGGGTAAAGCGAGTTTTATTCAAATTGAGGATGAGAGCGGAGTGCTCCAAGTTTATGTAGCAAGAGATAATCTTCCTGAAGGTTTTTACAACAATATTTTTAAAAAACTTATAGAGGTCGGAGATATTGTTGAAGTAGCCGGCTACCCTTTTGTAACAGGACAAGGCGAGCTCTCTCTTCATGCAGATGAGTTAAGACTGCTTACAAAAGCAATTTCACCTCTTCCGGAGAAATTTCATGGTGTGACGGACAAGGAGATTAGATACAGAAAAAGATATCTTGATCTCATTATGAACGCTGATGTTCGTAAAACATTTAAGATACGCTCAAAAGTAATCTCCTTAACTCGCCGTTTCTTTGAAGAGAAAGGCTTTTTAGAAGTTGAAACTCCGATGATGCACCCAATTGCAGGTGGAGCAAATGCAAAACCTTTTGTTACTCATCATAATGCTCTCGGTATCGACAGATACCTTAGAATTGCACCTGAACTCTATCTAAAGAGATTAATTATTGGTGGATTTGAAGCGGTTTTTGAGATAAATAGAAATTTTAGAAACGAGGGAATGGATGCTACGCACAATCCGGAGTTTACCTCTATTGAGTTCTACTGGGCATATAAGACCTATAAAGATCTCATAGAGATAACAAAAGAGTATTTTAAATACCTCTTTGAACATCTAAATCTTCCTGTGCTTCTTCCTTATGGCGATTTAGAAATTAATTTTGAAAAATTTAGTGAGATACCTCTAATAGAGTCCCTACATACTATAGGTAAAGTACCCAAAGAGATAGTAAATGACAGAGATAAAATAGTAGAGTTTTTAAAGAGCAAAAACATTCAAGTAAAAAGCGATCTCTCTTTAGGTCAACTTCAAGGCGAACTGTTTGATGAGTTTGTCGAAGAGAGGCTTATTAACCCGACATTTATAACTGAATATCCGGTTGATATCTCTCCTCTTGCAAGAAGAAGTGATGAAAATCCAAAAATCACTGAACGTTTTGAGCTTTTTATTGCAGGACGTGAGATTGCAAATGCATTTAGCGAGCTTAACGATCCGGTAGATCAACTTGGTCGCTTTGAAGCTCAATGTGCAGCAAAAGAGTGTGGCGATGATGAAGCACATGATATGGATATAGATTTTGTAGAAGCCCTAAGCTATGGTATGGCACCGACTGCCGGACAAGGTATAGGTATAGATAGACTGGTAATGCTTTTAACAAATGAGCACTCAATAAGAGATGTACTTCTGTTTCCGGCAATGAAACCGATACACACAGAAGATAAGCGTGACGAATCCCACACTGATATATAGCTTTAGTGCCATAGCGGCAAGCGTAGCTAAAAGAGTTGACTTTTTTAGCCTTTAAATTAATAAGAGGAATTACAATACAATGAGTTTTTTACAAGAGTATGATAAAGAGATATTTGATTTATGCGAAAAAGAGCTAGAGCGTCAAACTAACCACTTAGAGATGATTGCATCTGAAAACTTTACACTTCCGGCTGTAATGGAAGCTATGGGAAGTGTATTTACAAACAAGTATGCTGAGGGTTACCCAGGTAAGCGCTACTATGGCGGATGTGAATATGCTGATGGCGTTGAGCAGTTAGCAATTGATAGGGCATGTGAACTTTTTGGATGTAACTACGCAAATGTTCAACCACACTCGGGGAGCCAAGCAAATGCCGCTGTTTATGCCGGTCTATTAAAAGCCGGAGATAAGCTTTTAGGTATGGATTTAAGCCATGGTGGACACTTGACACATGGCTCAAAACCGAGTTTTTCAGGTCAAAACTACTCTAGTTTTACATATGGTGTAGAGCTTGATGGTCGTATGAATTATGAGAAGATTATGGAGATTGCTAAAGCAGTTAAGCCAAAAATCATAGTTTGTGGTGCATCCGCATATGCCAGAGAGATAGATTTTGCAAAATTTCGTGAAATTGCTGATGAGGTTGGAGCTATAATGTTTGCAGATATTGCGCATGTTGCAGGTCTTGTTGCAGCCGGTGAGCACCCTAGCCCGTTTCCTCATGCTCATGTTGTAACAACAACAACTCATAAGACTCTTGCAGGTCCAAGAGGCGGTATGATAATGACAAATGATGAGGAGATTGCTAAGAAGATGAACTCTGCAATCTTCCCTGCTCTTCAAGGTGGACCATTAGTACATGTGATTGCAGCAAAAGCAGTAGGGTTTAAGTACAATCTATCTCCTGAATGGAAAGATTATGCAAAACAAGTAAAAGCAAATTCCAAAATTCTAGGTGAAGTTCTTGTAAAAAGAGGTTATGACTTAGTAAGTGGTGGAACAGACAACCACTTAGTTCTACTCTCCTTTTTAAATCGTGAATTCTCAGGAAAGGATGCGGATATAGCTCTTGGAAATGCAGGCATTACCGTAAATAAAAACACTGTTCCGGGAGAGACAAGAAGTCCGTTTGTAACTTCCGGTATCCGCATAGGAAGCCCTGCCCTTACGTCAAGAGGCATGAAAGAGAAAGAGTTTGAGTTCATAGCGAATAAAATTGCGGATGTTCTTGATGATATCAACAATACAGAGCTGCAAGCAAACGTGAAAAAAGAGCTTCAAGAGTTGGCTCAAAATTTTGTAATATATAATCAATCAACATATTAGAGGAAGTAGGAGATGATAGCATCAGATCTAAATCTTATCAAAATGGTAAAAGACCACTACTGGATCAAAAGAGATGAAGTAGTTGAGAAGATTTTATTTAAGGGGCGTACTTTTTACAATAAGTTTGAAAAAGTAGATGCTACGCTCTCTCAAGCTGTCATAAACCAACACATTAAAGGCGAAGAGATTATAGCCCACTCTCTAATAAACAAACGCAACAGAGTCGAAAATATAGTAATAGACTATAACGGGAGAGACCCTGAGCGTTTTTATCATAAGACGCAGCTTCTTCTTCGTGAAGAGGGTTTTATAAACTTTACGGCATACAAAACAAAAACAGAAGGTCACCTCCACGTCTATATCCATAAAGGACACACTACGCTTCAAGAGGCGATACAGCTTGGAAAAACAATTAGCATGAAATTAGCCGCAAAGCAGCCAAAACAGTGGCGAATGTTTCCCTCTTCTGATCTGCCTGATGAGTACAACATCCTAACACTACCCTATGAGGTTTATGCAAAAGAGCGTGGAGCATCATGGTCAAAGCATATGTAATGCTTCTCTTAAGAAAACATATATAAAAAAGTGAGAATAAACAACTTTTGGGTATCATTATAAATGAGAATTATGAAGGAGATGTGATGGAAGAAAAAAATGAATTAAATGATATTATTTTAAATAAAAGTGGCTCATCTGCCGGGAATAAAAAAATTATTTTAGCAGTAGCAACTCTTGGTGTTATTTTAATAGTCGTTGTTATGTTAATGAACACTTTAGCTTCAAACGGTACGGATAATCTGCCACAAGCTGTTCTTCCTCCAGAGCCACAAAAGCAGAGTGTTACTCAAAGTGATGAGCCGCTTTTTGAAGATGTAGATGTTATTCAAGAGTCTGCTCAAGAAAACAGATCCTTAGATGAGATAGCTCAAAAATTAAAAGAAGAGAGCACAAAGGAGAGCATTAAAGAGGTAGAGCAAGAGGTTGTCGCTACTCCGCAGTCTGCACCAAAAGCAGTAGAAACTAAAAAGAAAGCTACCGCACAACCAAAAACAACTGCTTCTTCAACTACCGGCGAATTTTATGTTCAAGTCGGCTCTTTTGCAAAATATGAACCAAATAAAAAGTTTTTAGACTCTATTTTAAGCTTGGGTTATAAATATAAATTTCATAAAGTAACTGTTAATTCCAAAACATTAAATAAAGTTTTAGTTGGTCCTTTTCACAGTGAAGCAGAAGCAAGAAAAGCGTTAATACCTATCAGAAATTCTGTTGAAGCAGGTGCTTTTTTAACTAAAATATAGCCAAATAAGGTTTTTTTTTGATTTACTCTAAACAATTTATTCAAGATCAACTTGCTCCTATTGCCGTTTATGCAAAACTAAAGACAATTTTCAGAGACGAAATCTCCTATCTTTTTGAGAGTGCGGGGCAAAGCGAGGGAAATTACAGCTTCATCTGTATAGGTGCTAGAGAAAGAGTGCAGTATATAAACAATCAGACAATATATACGAATAGAGATGGCAAACCGTCAGTTAAAGATGAATCTCCTTTTACCTTTTTAAAAAACTACTATAACAATATAGATACTACAATCTATAAAAAAGCCACGTCAGAGCTTAAGGTAGGTTATGTGGATGGTTTTATAGGCTACGTCGGTTATGATATGGTAAAAGTATTTGAACCGAGGCTCCATGCAACAATGGACGGCTTAACTGATGAGCTTAATACTCCGGATTTAGATCTTATTCTTCCTAAAATAATCCTTGTTTACTCTCATAAAAATCATCAACTCACTTTAATTAGCACCCTTAAAGAGATGAGCGAAAAATTTGAGATGATTGAGAGTGAGCTTAAAGGGTCATATGAGTATATTCATATGAAGAGAAATCTCGGAGATGACAAAGGGAGCTTTGCACATACAAAAGAGCAATTTTTTAAGATGGTTGATGACTCTAAAGAGATGATAAGAAGCGGAGATGTTTTTCAGATTCTTATGACTAACCGCTTTACAAGGCAGATTAAAGTTGACCCGTTTAGCTTTTACAGAATTTTAAGGACAAAAAATCCATCGCCTTACATGTTTTTGATGGAGTATGAAGATTTTAATATTGTAGGAAGCTCGCCTGAAGTTATGGTTAGACTTACAAATGGCGAGCTTCTTCTCCGCCCTATCGCAGGAACTCGCAAAAGAGGAGATACAAAAGAGAGAGATAAAGAGCTAGAAGAAGAACTACTAGCAGACCCTAAAGAGCTCTCTGAACATCTCATGCTTATAGATTTGGGCAGAAATGATGTCAGCCGTGTTGCAAAGACCGGAAGCGTAAAAGTTGAAGATATGATGCACATTGAACGCTTTTCTCATGTTATGCATATAGTCTCAGATGTTACGGCTAAACTTGCAGATGATAAAGATATGTTTGATCTCTTCATGGCAACTTTTACGGCAGGAACCATGACAGGGGCTCCAAAGATTAGAGCTATGGAGTTAATCGCAGAGTTTGAAGGGCTTAAACGCGGTTTTTATAGTGGAAGCGTAGGCTACTTTGGATTTGATGGAAATATGGATAGTGCTATAACCATCAGAACTGCTCTTGTAAAAGAGAACAAAGTTGTTCTGCAAGCAGGTGCGGGTATCGTAGCCGATAGTCAAAATGAACTTGAGTATCTTGAAGTAGAGAACAAACTCGGTGCATTAGTACACTCGCTAGAAGATTTAGACTAAAGAGTATGAAAAAACTTTTTGCTATCTTTGGTGACCCCGTTACACACTCCCGCTCTCCTCTTATGCACAACAGCGTATTTAAAAATCTAAACTACAAAGCTTGCTATACAAGAGTTCATCTCACAGACGGCTCAAAACTAAAAGAGACTTTTTTAGCCCTAAAACTAAAAGGCGCAAATGTAACGGTTCCACATAAAGAGGCAGCGTATGAGGCTTGTGATGAAGTCAGAGGTTTTGCAAAAACCGTAGGCGTTGTAAACACTATCATAAATGAAAACGGTCGCCTTATAGGCTATAACACTGATGCGGACGGCTTCATGTATGCCATAAAAGAGTTTGGTAAAATCAGAGATATTCTTATTATCGGTGCAGGCGGAACAGCAAAAGCATTAGCCTCAAGATTTATAGAAGATGGTATAAAAGTAAGAGTTTTAAATAGAAGCCAAAATAGACTTGAGTATTTTAAAGAGATTGGGTGTGACTCTTTTACATGGGATAGTTTTAAAATAGAAAAATATGACTTAGTAGTAAATACTACAAGTGCGGGGCTAAAAGATGAGGAACTGCCGGCTCCTTTAGCGTTAATAGAGAAAATCTTAGAGAACACCTCTTTTGCAGCAGACGCAATATACGGAAAAGTAACACCATTTTTAAAGTTGGCAAAAAGTAAAAATATTAGATGTAAAGATGGCGCGGATATGCTGCTTGGACAAGGTGTTTTAGCAAATGAGCTTTTTACAAATAATGAGTTAAAAACTGATGACATCACAACCTATATGTCAAAAAGCTTTGAGCTTTAAAGCAGCAAAGCCCCCTACCCCACACTCAAACAAAAACTAAATTTTAAATCTTTTGTAAAATTTTTCATAAACATTAAAGAGAGGTGCTGAAGCGTATAGTCAACTCCCGATTCACTCTGGCTTACAGTGTGATTTTTACAGATAAAAATCTTAACTTCCTCTTCAAAAGAGAATTTTACTGTTTTTTTCAGATACGCATCAAAAATACTCAAAGTTTTTACATGGAGAGTCATATCATCTTCTAGTGGCAGGGAGTTTATTTTTAACACATCATAGATAGCAAAGTGTAGATTCCACTCATTTGCATAGAGTAGATTTTGCTCACTGTTGCTCTTTATCTCAACATCGCATAAAAGAGTGTTTTTATCTAGCTTGTATCTTTTAACAAGCTCCGCTTTAGTCTCAAAAATCTTACCCTTACACTTAAAAGCACTCCCCTCTTCATCTATGCTCTCATACGGCGAGCCGATAAAAGTGCCATGTTGTAAAAATCTATTTGTTTTAAAACTCTCTATATTTAAAGAGCCGTCACTTATATGGTCAAGATTGGAGTATTTTTGATATCTGTCTATATATATCTCCCTATCATCTTGCGTTACAAAAAGATTATCATGAATAGTTTTTATCTGGGAACCATCCTCTTTAGGATGCTCACTCTGTGCAAGAGAGTGATACTTTTCAGCTCTTCTTGTTAAAGTATTTAGGAGATTGAATTTTTTATCTCTTAAGTCAAGTTCAACCACGCCCGCTCCGTAGTTTGGCTTAACTATTACCAAAAGCTCACTGCTACTTAACTTATACTCTTCATATCCATCAAAATCTATATCAACTATCTCTATATCTTTGCTTTTTAAAATATTTTCGCACTCTATAATATACCTATATGCCGTATCTCTAAGACTTGGCAGATAAATTCCGCCAAAGACTCCATGCCACAACACATCATTGCACTGTGCTTTGTATAGTGATTCTAAATAGTTCTCATCATCTATCTGTTTTCTTGAGAGTTCTAACGCTCTTTTATGTATCCAGTTGCTTTGTGGGTACTTAAGAAAAAAGTTTTTCCATATTCCGCCTCGCAAACTCTCTTCTTCATCAAGAGCAGACCACTCGCCCATCTCCTCATAAGAGAGAGTTGGAAGATAGACAAGTCCTAAAGCTTTGTTCGCTTCAAAAAACTCTCTATAGGTTTGAGTCTCTATCGTAGTGTTTATGGTGCAGAGTTCAAAAAAACTCTTTAGCCATCCATTTGTATAGCACAGCTCATAAGTTTGTGGCCATATACCAAACTTCTCGCCATCATCAAAGATAATAGCTCCATTGCTGCCATCTTTTGTTGTTGCCATTGATGAGAGTTGCTTCTGTATAAAGTCTATATCTTTAAAAGGAATAGAGTATCTCAAAGGCTTACTTATAGGAAATATCGCTATCTTATGAGCATTGTTTTCTGTAAAATAGTATCCTTGAAGATTTTGCGTAGTGCCGTTTGCTATGAGATGATAATCATCGACAATTACATATTTTATGCCACATTCGCACAAATCAGAGATTACAGAGTCATCCCAAACTCTCTCGGTAAGCCACAAGCCTGTTGGAGTTTGATTGAAATTTTTCTCTATAAAAAGATTCAATTTTTTAATTTGAGCTACTCTGTCACTAGAGGGTATAGAGGCTAAGATAGGCTCGTAAAAGCCGCCGCTAAAGAACTCTATCTGATTTGAGAGATTTTGCATAAGCAAAAAAAATTCATTATCATTTTTTTTGATAAACTCAAGTAGCCAACCGCTAAAATGCACAGAGCATTTAAAATCAGGAAAGAGTTTTAATGTTTGAAAAAAAGGCTTATACGCTTTAGCTATAGCACCAAAGAGCACTTCATCAAAGTTGTCAACCGGCTGATGTGAATGAACACCAAAAAGGAGTTTTGTTTTTTTCATTATATAATCCTTAATTATATTTGGCAATTTTACCCTATTCTAGTTACAATACAAACAGACGGTAATAAATAAAAGAAATTAAATAAGGTTATATAGTTTATTTCACAATTGCTTCACACTTTCTAGATACTATTGTTACTTTGAAGGATTTAAATCATGAAAGCGATCGTTTTAGCAGGAGGCTTTGGGACAAGAATCCAGCCTCTTACAAATACTATTCCAAAACCCATGTTGCCAATTCTAAATGCTCCTATGATGGAGCATATTATCATAAAACTTAGAGATGATTTAAGCATAAAAGATATAGCGGTTTTGCTCTACTTTATGCCTGATGTTATAAAGGAGCACTTTAAAGATGGCAAAAGCTTAGGAGTGAATATAACCTACTTTTTGCCGGATAATGACTATGGAACTGCAGGTGCTGTCGGCTTTGCTAGAGATTTTCTAGATGAGACCTTTATAGTTGTCAGCGGGGATTTGGTAACTGATTTTAAATTTAGTAAAATATATGAGTTTCACAAACAAAAAAAATCAAAACTAACCATCGCTTTAACTCCCGTGAAAAACCCTTTAGAGTTCGGTGTAGTCATAGCAAACAAACAGGGTAAAATTGAGAAATTTTTAGAAAAGCCTAGCTGGGGTGAAGTTTTTAGCGACACAATAAACACCGGCATATACATCATTGAACCAGAAATATTGGATTTTATACCCAGAGGAGAAAGCTATGATTTTGCAAAAGACCTATTTCCTAACCTCATGTCAAACAATATTACGCTCTGGGGGTGCTATATAGAGGGCTACTGGAGAGATGTAGGAAATCCAAATAGTTACCGCGAAGTCTATCAAGATATATTTAAGGGCAAAATAGCACTTCCAATAAAGGGTAAAAAGACAATATACCCAAAAGGAGTTCTTTACCTTGAAAAAGGTGCATCTGTAGATAAAAGCGTTCGTATAAAAGGGTTAGTAGTTCTTGGCAAAAAAAGTAAAGTAGAGGGTTTAAGCAAGCTTCACAACTCTGTTTTAGGTGAAAACTCTATTCTAGGCCAAGAGGTTAAACTAAGTAATACTATCTTTTGGCAAGAGTGCAGTGTCGGCTCAAAAACAAAAATACACAACGGTATAATTTGCAATGATGTGAAAATAGATAAAAGAGTAAAAGCAAAACATGGTGTCATAATAGCCCAAAACTGTACCGTTTATAGAAATGTGTCATTTCAAAAAGATGTGATGGTGTGGCCAAATAAGATAATTGAGAAAAACTCTATAATAAACAACAATGTTATCTGGATGGATAAGTATAAATCTTCGATATTTGCATCCGGTAGTGTTGCGGGTAGAGCAAATATAGAGCTCTCCTGTGAACTCTCTATCAAACTAGCTGAAGCACTAGGTACTATCTTACCTGCAGGCAGCAGAGTATATATGTCCCGAGATTATCATAAGGGCTCAAGAATGCTTAAGCGCGCTTTTTTAAGCGGGCTACTCTCAAGCGGGATAGATGTAGTAGATGCATCAATAGTACCCTCTGTTGTTATGAGATATAATCTCTCAACTCAAGATAACATAATCGCCGGTGTTCATTTTAGGCAATCGGCAAAAAATCAAGAGGAGATTGAAATTCTATTTTACACCGATGAAGGTTTCTATATAGATACAAATCTATCAAAAAATATAGAGAGAATATTTTTTAGAGAAAACTTTAGAAGAGTTAATTCCGCTCAAATCGGTGAGATTTACAAAGATGCCGATACAAACACAAGATACATAAATGCTATTAAAGAAAAAATTGATACCAATCTATTTAAAAACAGAGATATCAAAATAGTTACTAATCTAATGTTTGGCTCAACCTCAAATATCTATCCAAATATTTTAAACAATCTTGACATAGAGTTCATACTCTTGGACGCTTACAGAGATGATAAACAGTTACAAATACTGCCATCAGTCATCAAAAGAGCACACTGTGAAGTTGGTAAAATCGTAAAATCACTAAAGTTTGACTGCGGTATTTTGATATATCCAAATGGACACAAGCTTCAATTTGTAAGCGAAGATGGAACTCTGGTAAAAGATTATATAGCACTATTAGTTCTGCTTAATATGCTCGATTTTAGTAGCACTTCTATTAAAAAAGTTTTACTACCGGCATGGGCACCTGATTTTATAACTTATAAACATCTTGAGATTACAAGAAGCAAAGTTTGCGGATTAAAAGCAAAGGAGTTAAAAGAGTATGATCTCATAGCAAACACCGATGGACATTTTGCATTTAGCGAGTTTTCCCTAAATACCGATGCAGTTTTTTCAAGTTTTAAATTTTTGGAGCTTCTAATAAAAAACAAAACAACTCTTAACACTGTTATAAAAACAGTGCCAAACTTTGCCTACAGAGGCGAAAATATAGCATGTCCAAACGCTCTTAAGGGTAAAATGATGAGAAAGTTTTTAGAGGAGTCTAAAGATAAAAAGAGCTCACATGAAGATGGTGTTAAGATATGGGTTAGTAAAGATGAGTGGATTTTAATGGTTCCGGATGCCCATCAAGAGTTTTTAAATATCTACATTCAGGCAAAAGATGATAAAAATGCAGAGAAAATCTTTAGCCAATACAGAAGAAAAATTGATTTATGGATGGAGAAATAGATGGTTTACTTAAATTTTATCTGGCACATGCATCAACCCTACTACAGAGATGATATATCCGGTAAAACAGAGATGCCTTGGGTCTTTTTACATGCTATAAAAAACTACTACGACATGCCCTACATGCTAAGTCTACATCCAAACATAAAAGCGACATTTAATCTAGTTCCATCTCTCATAGAGCAGATAAACAACTATATAGACGGCAGTGCCAATGACGAGCTTTTAGAGATTTTAAAGCTAGATGCAACTACGCTGGGTGATGAAGAGAAAGATATTTTAAACAGGTATCTCTTCCTCTCAAATGAAAAAAATATGATTGATTCTTCTTGGAGATATAGAGAGTTAAATCAAAAATTTAAAAGCTCAAAAAGTGGGATGAAAACATTTAGCAAAAATGAGATTGAAGATACCCAAATTCTCTTTTTACTCTCTTGGTGTGGAAATTATCTGAAAAAAAACAACACAACGGTAAAAAATCTCATAACTCAAGGAGCAAATTTTACGCATATACAGAAGTTAGAGTTGATAGATGAGCTTATAAAGTTTTTACCAAATATCTTAAAACTCTATAAACAACTCTTTTTGCAAGGTCAAGTAGAGCTCTCAACTTCGCCCTACTATCATCCTATCTTACCTCTACTTCTAGATATAAATAGTGCAAAAGATGCAAACAGCAACATTAACCTGCCAAACATCCCAAGCGACTCATTTAGAGAGTTTAGCGAAGTGCAAATCACAAAAGCGGTAGAGTTTTTTGAGCAAACTTTTGGCACAAAACCAAATGGCTTCTGGCCATCGGAGGGCTCGATTAGTGAGGAGACAGTTGAGCTTGTTGCAAAACATGGCATGAGCTGGACTGCAACAGATGAAGAGGTTTTATACAAAAGTATAAAAAACTACACTAAAGAGAGGCTCTATAATCTCTACCGTCATGAAAAATTTAAAACTCTTATTTTTTTTAGAGACAGACATATAAGTGATTTAATCGGATTTGAGTACTCTAAGATTGCTCCCCAGATTGCTATACTTGATTTTTTAGATAAAATAAAAAGGATTCACTCCTACAGTAGCAGAGACTATCTTGTCTCTATTATCTTAGATGGCGAAAATGCTTGGGAGTTTTATCCAAACAATGGCGAAGAGTTTTTTGACCAACTATATAAAGCACTGCAAGATAACGACTCGTTTATACAGACTATACTTCCTAGCGAAGCCATAAACCTAAAACTCGAGGAACTTCCGCTTGAGCACATACAAGCCGGCAGCTGGGTAGATGCAAACTTTAATATCTGGATAGGAAAACCGCAAAAAAACAGAGCATGGGAGCTTCTTGCCTCTACAAAAGAGGCTTATCTAAAAAACAGAACCTCTTTAGATGAGCAAACGAATCAAAAAGTCTTAAATGAGTTCGCTATTGCCCTTGGAAGTGACTGGTTTTGGTGGTATGACGATGACCACTTTACAACACTAAAACCACTCTTTGATGAACTCTTTAGAGTTCATTTACAAAACATATATACTCTAATGGGGCTAAATATCCCACAAATAGTAACACGCTCCATAGTTCCTAAAGATGAGATAATTCTCTCAACACAAGGTGCTATGCATCAGTCAAGTGGTTTTACCTCAAGAGAGTCGGAGTTTAGGTACTGCAAACTTACCAAAAGGTGGGTACTCTTTGCTCCAAGAAGAGCAGATAGACCAAACAACTTTATTATAAAAGAGATTCCACTAGAGGAGTGTGTCTGTCCTTTTGACGCAGGAAATGAGCATCTTACGCCAAAAGAGATTACAAGGATTGGCGATGGCAAAGAGTGGAGAGCAAGAGTAGTGCCAAATCTCTATAATATCTTATCAACAGATATATTGCCTATCGGAAAAAAGGATGACTATTTTGATGTATTTAGCGGATTTGGAGCACATGAAATTATCATAGAGACACCAAAACATGACCTTGAAATATTTGACTACTCACTACAAGAGTTTATCGACTACCTGCAAATATCAAAAGAGAGGATTACAAGTTTAAGATATGACACACGGCTTGCCTACTCTATATTCTTTAAAAATCATGGACAACTCTCCAGTGCCTCTCTTAGCCATAGCCACTCCCAGATTATTGCTATGCCTTTTTTGCCGACTGAGACTGCCGAGGAGATAGAGTATAAAAAAGAGTATCATAAGAGATTCAAACGAGCACTCTTAGATGATTTGGCATATGAAGAGAGGCAGTATGAGCAAAATCTTATATTTGAAAATGAGTCGTTTATCTGTTATGCGCCGTACGCTTCAAGGTTTGCGTATGAAGTCAAGATTGTTGCAAAGGCTAAATACTCCTCTATGACGGAGTTTGATGAAAAAACGCTTTTAAATCTTGCGATATCGTTGGAGCTAATTTTTAAAAAGTACAAAAATGTTCTTGACTATTTTTCATTTAACATGGTTTTTAAAAATCATCCATACGAAGGGTATAACGAGAACTCAAAAGATTACTATCGGTTTTGTGTAAATATCTTTCCTAGACTTAGCGGAATCGTAGGGTTTGAGATAGATTCAAAAATACATCTAAATAGTGTCCTGCCAAATATTGCGGCCGGCAAACTAAGAGAGGTTTAAAGGAGTTTTTTATGAATATACTATTTGCTTCAAGTGAAATTTTTCCATACGCAAAAAGCGGAGGACTTGGCGATGTCGCACAGAGCCTTCCCGCTGAGCTTAGAGCAAGCGCAAAAGTTTATACTATTATGCCCCTTTACGCTTCTGTTGATAGAGAGAGATATGATATCTGCTCCGCCGATTTTTCATTTGACATTCTCTTAGGCGGAGTCAATCACCAAATTGATCTATACAAAAGGGCAGATAGTGATTATGAGCTTTTTTTATATAATCCAGTTTTATGCGATAGAGGCAGCCTGTATCATGATAAAGATGGCGAGTTTGGCGATAATCATCTAAGATTTGGTATTTTTTCTTACGCTATCATAGAGACCATGCTAAGAGTTAAACTCAAAATAGATGTCATACATCTAAATGACTGGCAGAGTGCCTTAGTCGCACTCTTAGCAAAAACAAAATATGCTCTTAGGCAAAAAATAGTTTTTACCATTCATAACCTCGCCTATCAGGGGATATTTCACAAAGGTGCTATAGATGAACTGGAATTAAGCTGGGAAGAGAGTTTTAAAAGCGACAGATTTGAGTATTTTGACCAAGTAAACTTCCTAAAAGCCGGTATATTTTATAGTGATGTTATCACAACGGTAAGTCCAACTTATGTACTAGAGATACAGACACCCTCCTATGGCAACACTCTAGATAAGATGCTAATTGCTAACAACCATAAACTCCATGGAATCATAAACGGCATAAGCTATGAGGTATTTAATCCCCAAACCGATAAAGATATCTATAAAAATTTTGACAGACATAGTTACGATTTAAAACTCAAAAACAAAACAAAACTCTCAAAAGAGTTAGATTTACCTGAGCCGCATCGCCCTCTGTTTATCTTTGTCGGCAGATTTACGCCTCAAAAAGGGGTAGATATGATTTTACAAAGCTTGCATCTCTTAAAAGATCTTGAGATAAATATTGCCATTTTAGGAGATGGAGACAACTACTACAACTCTGTTTTTGCAAAACTGACAAACAAGTATCCAAATATTCACATTACGGTCGGATATGATGAAGGGTATGCAAGAAAACTCTATGCGGCAGCTGATTTTTTGCTTATGCCCTCCACATTTGAGCCTTGCGGGCTAAATCAGATGATTATCATGAGATATGGAGGAGTTCCTATTGTAGCTAAGACAGGAGGACTTAAAGATAGTGTAATCGACTATACGGACATAGAGCATCATACAAAAAAGGTCGGGATTGGGATTACATTTCAAGAGTACAATCTGTTTTGGTACATGCACGCTATCACAAAGGCTATCTCTTTGTATGCAAACCAAAAAAAGTACCAAAAATTTGCAAAACACAACATGGGCGTAGATAACTCTTGGAAACGTTCCGCTAAAGAGTACATGAGGATTTACAGATGAATCTCTACATAGATTACGGTGGGACAAATTTTAGATACTCTTTTGATGAGGGCGAACTCTTTAGCATAAAAAGCGATAGTGTAGAGTTGGTTGACTTTTTAGAGACCGAGATAGAGTTTCAAAAAGATATTAGAAAAATATTTATCTCTTTTGCAGGGCAGGTAAAAGATGGCAAAATATTATCAGCTCCAAATATTAAGATAAAAAACCTTGATTTGGGGCAATATTTTTACGATAACTATGGTGTTGAAGTCATATTAAAAAATGATATAAGCTGTGCCGCAATTTATGAGCACTCAAGATACAAAGATGCAGAAATTATGGCTCTTTTTTATATAGGCACAGGATTTGGAAGTGCTTTTGTCGTGGATGGTAAAGTATTAGGCGGTAAAGACTCTATAGCCGGCGAAATAGGTCACATACCCTTTAAAAAAAAGAGTTTTTCATGTGGCTGCGGCAGAGATGATTGTCTAGAACTTAGTGTAAGCGGCAAAGTTTTTAAAGATGGTACATTTAATGATGCAAGTGAAAATGTAAAAAAAGAGTTTTTAGAGGGCTTGGCTTTTGCATTTCACACTGTACTTAATCTCTTTGATCCGGACGTTTTTGTTTTAGGCGGAGGTGTTGTAAAGAACAATCCATCTCTTTTGGATTTTCTAAAAGAGGAGTACAAAAGTAGCTCTTTTAAAACAATCCGAAGTGAGTTGAAAATATCTATCTCAGATATTGACGATGCAAATATAGAAGGTTTAAAAATACTCTCAAAGGATTAGAGATGTCAAAATTTACATCATATAACATAAATGAAAAATATAGCACAAGCGTAGCATACTTTTCTATGGAGTTTGCAATACATCAGTCACTTAAAGTTTATGGTGGAGGACTTGGTTTTTTAGCCGGCTCGCACATGAGAAGTGCTTACGATTTAGGGCAGAACATGATAGGCATCGGGATACTCTGGAGCTATGGATACTATGATCAAACTAGAGATAAAGATAGAAATATAAAAGTAGATTTTGTAAGAAAAAAGTATTACTTTCTCAAAGATTTAAACCTTAGTGTTGATGTGACTGTTAACGCCCATACTGTTAAGGTAAAAGCCTATTTGCTAGAGAGTGAAATATTTAACACCGCTCCCGTCATACTGCTTACAACAGATATAGAAGAAAACGACTATCTAAGTAGAACAATAACTCATCAACTCTACGATACTAATCAAGAGACAAGAATAGCACAAGAGATAGTTCTTGGCAATGGAGGAGTAAAAGTGCTTGAAGCACTTCATCTCAATCCAGAGATTTATCATCTAAACGAGGGGCATGCTCTTCCTGCGGTTTTTGAGTTATATAAAAAATACAAAACTCTTGAGGAGTTAAGGCAAAAAGTAGTCTTTACAACACATACCCCGGAAGCTGCAGGAAACGAAGAGCACGGCCTTGAACTACTTCACAAAATGGGATTTTTTGCAGAGTTGCCCATAGAGGAGACTCATCAGTTTATGGAGCGCAAAGATGGTATTTTTAATCTAACAGTCGGTGCTCTAAAAGCATCAAAAATTACAAACGGAGTATCAAAGCTTCATGCAAAAGTAGCAAACAAAATGTGGTCACATGTACAAAACAGATGTGAAATCATCCACATAACAAATGCCCAAAACAGAAGATATTGGGCTGATAAAGGACTTTTAAAGGCTCTTGATGAGTATGAAGATTATGAGCTTGAGTCCAGGAAAAAACATCTAAAAAAGATACTTTTTGATGAAGTTGCAGACCAAACAGGTAAGATGTTTGACCCAAATGTTTTAACTATTGTCTGGGCAAGAAGATTTACAGAGTACAAACGCCCCGGACTACTAAAGTATGATTTTGAAAAGTTTTTAAAACTAGTAAACAGTCATGAGATGCCGGTTCAACTTATCTGGGCAGGAAAACCTTATCCATTTGATTATGGTGCTATAGATACTTTTAACGAAATAAATCACATGAGTGACAACTTTAAAAATATAGCCGTTTTAATGGGTTACGAGCTTGACTTGTCCATGATGCTAAAAAAAGGAGCTGATGTCTGGTTAAATACGCCTAGAATCACAAATGAAGCAAGCGGAACTAGCGGTATGAGTGCCGGAATGAACGGTGCTATAAATCTCTCAACATACGATGGGTGGCACCCTGAGTTTGAAAAACATGGCATAAACTGCTTCACAATTAAGCCAACTGATCACACATTGGCGTTTGAAGTACAGGACTCTATAGACAATAAAAATCTTATGGATATTTTATTTAATGAGGTAGTTCCTCTCTACTATAAAGATAGAAAAAAATGGATAACTATTATGAAAAACTCGATGGATGACACCATGTTTGCTTTTGACTCAGGAAGAATGGCACATGAGTACTATGTCTATATGTATGATAAAAATAATCACAAGGAGTTGAGATGAATTTTACGGATGAGTTAATTGCGCAGGGTTTGTCTCATGTTTGCAAAAGTTCCAATGCAAATGTTAGAGATATAAAAGATGAGCACAAAGAGCCTCCTAAAAAGTACAACAAAGATAAACTTGTACTGCTACCTATAAATCCAAATAGCTCCTTTGTCTATTGGGAGGTTACGGATAAGAGACTCGAAAAATTCGGCATCGATTTAAAAAATGTAGAGCTCTCATTTAAACTCCTTGATGTAAATCATCTAGAGATTTTAGAGTTTAGCTCTAATTTTGCCATAGGCAGTTACTATCTAAACCATAAAAATAGCCACAAAGCGATATATGTAAAACTATATTTAAAAGTCGGCGAGAGGCTTGAGTATATTTTGAGCTCAAATATTGTAGGAGCATCAGATAAAGGCATAAACAATAACTCAATCTACTCTTCGATTAATCTTGGAGGCAATTAGATGATAAAAGGATATTGGATTCCCATTCTTCACTCGCATTTACCGTTTGTAAAGCACCCCCAACATGAGAACTTTTTAGAAGAGAGTTGGTTGTTTGAGGCTATCACGGAGTGCTATATACCGCTTTTGCAGAGACTAAAAAGACTCGAAGATGAAGAGATAGAGTTTGCCCTAACCGTCTCTGTAACTCCAACTTTAGCAGAGATGCTCGATGATGAACATCTTATGCAAAAGTATGAGAAGTATCTTCAAACTCTTATAGAGCTAGGAGAAAAGGAGCTTGAGAGAACCAAAAACAGCGATTATTACAATGTTGCAAAATTTTATCTCGATTTTTTCACTCAAACTAAAGAGTTTTTTAGTGGGTTCTTGGAGAAAAAAGTCTTAAACGGCTACAGATATTTTTATGATAAAGATAGCTTAGAGATTATCACATGCGGTGCAACACATGGGTTTT
>NZ_JALOAA010000046.1 GCF_023229025.1 Sulfurimonas sp. | reverse complement strand
ACACACTTGTATACAGGCAGTTTTAAAAACAAAAATAGAGATAGATGAATATGTGTGTAAAGATGATGAAATAAAGATTTTTTTACAAAATTTAAAAGATTGTTGGATAGAAGTAATATAAAATCGTGTTCAATATAACTGTCATCATTTTGCTACTAAAAGCGGTTATCTGCGGTTATATTAAAATTTTAAACCCCTGTTCTTAGGGCTTATAAGCGATAAATTGGGTTCTCATCCGTGTTCGAGTCACGGCGAACCCACCACTATTAAACTCCCTTAATTACCCCATTTTTGATAATCATTAATATAAACTAGGAACTATTCTGTAGCCGACTGCATAGATACTCTCAATGGAGTTTTTAGGTAATTTCTTTCTAAGTTTTGAGACAAGTTTTCTAATATTTACAATATCTAGATTCTCATTGAGAGAACTGTAGTGATTAGTTATATCTTCATTTGAATATATTAAACCTACTTTATCACTTAATAGCTGTAAAAATATTATCTCATATTTTGTTAGCGTAATGATAGCACCGTCTACTATAAGCATATTTGTATCTTTATTAAATGTAGAGGAGTTGTTTAATTTTATAACCGGATTGTCTTTTAAACTGTTCTCTCTATCTGGCTTAGCCAGCTTTTTAGAAGCATTTAAGAGGACTCTTAAGAGGTCTTGATAATCTATCGGTTTTTTAACAAACTGCTCTATACCAAGGTTAATTAACGGTAATAAGTATTTGCTATCATCATATGCTGAGACTATAATTACGATTTGATTTGGATTTATGCGGTAAAGTGTCTCTACAAGCTCAACACCGTTTATGCGTGGCATCTGAATATCTGAGAGAATAATGTCATAGTACTTAGACTCTTTTAGGTAGTACTCTTTATACATTTTTATCGCTTCTTCTCCATTAACGGCACTATGAACCTGATTAAAAAACGACTTTAATATATCCCTTGTATTATCTCTTAGATCATCGTGGTCTTCAGCAAATAAAACAGACAACTTCTTAGTGTGTGTTAACAACTCTTTTGAATTTAGCATATTAATCACTTTTTTAGTTTTTTTGATAAAATAATTATATCTTTTATTTTACCTAATATTCAAGAAAAACCAAATATTAAACAAAATAGGATATTATTTTAAAAAAAGAGAACAAAATGAAACTTATAATAAATGGAGAGGCAAAAATTTTCAATGAAGAGATGACTCTAAAGAGAGTGATTGAGGAGCTAAATTTAAGTGACAAAGTCATGGCAGCTGCTGTAAATATGGAGATAGTTAAGCAAGACAACTGGAATAGTTATGTACTAAAAGAGAGTGATCAATTAGAGTTACTTGATTTTGTTGGTGGCGGATAACTCTATAGCTACAACTGCTACAGCATAATCTCCGTCATGAGTTATTGATAGACTTAAGTCTGAAATATTGAATTTTTTTGATACCCTGTCTGATACTTTTAACTTTGGTGCACCACTTGCTGTTTTATATATAGTTATATCATGAAAACTGCACTCTGCGCCGATTCCGACTCCAAGAGCTTTTGAGCAAGCCTCTTTTGCCGCCCAAAAACCAGAAGCGGTTTTATGGTTTTTAACAAGTTCTATTTCGCTAGCAGACAAGAACCTACTGAGGGCTTTTTCACCAAACCGCTCAATAAAGCGGCTCATGCGAGATATTTTAATTAGGTCGATACCTATCATCTACTGAATGACAAACTCTGTGAAATATACGCTTTTTACATTTCCGTCTGTTATCATCGAGTTAAGTGTATCAACAATCTGCTCGGATACTTTTTGCTTCCCTTTTTTTGAAGATATCTCTTCTAAGGTTTTAGATGTTAAAATCCTGATAATTCTGTCTCTTATAACAGGAGATTTGTTATCAAGTTCAACACTTAGCTCTTTACCGTTTAACTCCAAGGTTATAGTAGCCTTTAAATAACGACGACCGGCATCACTCTTCAAGTTGACGGTAAAAGTATCAAGAGGATATAAAATACCAATCTCGCTCAATTTTCTAGAAACTTCATCATTGGCATCTCTTGTAGCTCTATATGATGTGTTTTGTTGTTGAGACTGAGAAGTACTCTGCTGCACGGCAACCTCTTTTTCATCTTCATTTAACAAAAGTATAGTAACTATAGCACCACCAATAATAATAAGCACTAAAACAGTAATGATGATAATCATCAGTAGCTTGTTTGACTTTTTCTTCTCTTCTTTATTATCTTCTTTGCTCTCTTCATCAGCCATACGCTCTTCCTTGATTTTAATTCTGCTAGTATATCAAAAAATGTATTATTTTATAAAGAACTACTTAAACACAACCATTAATCACAAATGGTTATATTTAAAGTTTTAATAATCTCTTCAAATATAGGACCTGCCTCACGATCTATATCGTCTTGATACTCAATTACTACAACTTCTCTATTGTTAGAGATATTACACGTATATGTTTCCGGTTTTGTTCTATACTTAGAAGTTATTTCATCGATTGTAGAACAAACAAGCGCACCCTCTTCTTTACCTTCATACGCAATTGAGAGTTTTGCGAACTTCTCTTCACTTCTAACTTTTGCATCCATTATGATTGTTTCCTTTAAATATTTTTAAGATTATACTATTAATAGGTTAAAACAGATTTTAATGCATAAAAAATTAGTACCACTCTAGAAGCTTTGTAACTTCATCAACAATAAATGTTTTAATGCTTGACTTCTCTAACGGTTTTTTTGATATTAATGCTTTTGAGATATTTTGCATACTTGCCTCTTTAAGCCTTGCGTCCATTCCATAGACATCTCTAACATCACCCACTAAAGAGACTTCTCCTATAAAAACAGTCTGTTTTGAAATGGCACGATTGCGAAAACTGCTGATAATAGCGGCTAAAATTGCCAAATCTGCTGAAGTTTCACTTATCTTTATGCCACCTGTTATATTGATAAATACATCATATCCGGAGAGGGGAATCTCAAGTTTTCTCTCAAGTAGAGCTAAGAGCATATTTAACCTGTTTGTGTCAAAACCTGTTGCTTGTCTCTTTGAGTTTGCAGTGTGAGACTCTGATACTAGAGCTTGAACCTCAAGTATTATAGGGCGTGAACCTTCCATCACAACAGTTAAGGCAGAGCCTGCTTGTTCTGAATTACGGTTAAAAAACCTAGACGCAATATCTGTAGCAGAGACTAAACCATCGCCTCTCATCTCAAAAACACCTATCTCACTTGTCGGTCCAAAGCGGTTCTTAAATCCTCTGAGTATTCTTAGCTCCTGAGAGGAGTCCCCCTCAAAGTACAAAACGGTATCTACCATGTGCTCTAAAACTCTAGGACCGGCGATTGAGCCCTCTTTTGTTATATGCCCTATGATAAAGATAGCTATATTTTTCTCTTTTGCTACTCTCATTAACTCAAAAGTAATCTGTCTTACCTGAGTTACTGAACCGGGTGCTGAAGTGATATTTTCAGAGTAGAGAGTTTGAATAGAGTCGATTATTATAAAATCATATTCACGGTGTTCCAACTCTACTAAAACCTGCTCTAGCCTTATTTCGCTTAGCAGATATAAAGAGTTGTGATTTGCATTTAAGCGGTTTGCACGAAGTTTTATCTGCCCGCCGGACTCTTCTCCGGTAACATAAAGAACATTTTGCCCGCTTGAGGCTATATCGCCGCCAACCTTTAAAAGAAGAGTTGATTTGCCTACACCGGGACTTCCTCCAATAAGCGTAAGAGAACCGGGAACTACACCGCCGCCAAGAACCATATCTAGCTCTTGACTCCCTGAGCTAAACCTAAATATCTCCTCCTCTTTTATATCGTTTATGCTTTGTGCTTTTGCAGGGGAATTTGAAGCGGACTTTGTCTGTTTAACAACTTCTTGTTGATGTTTGCTAAGTTCTATAAATGAGTCCCATGCTCCACAATTTGTGCACTTACCCATCCACTTTGGGGTTGTAAGACCACAATGCTGACACTCAAAAAGAATCTTTTTTTTGGACATATTTTTTAGCCTTTAAGGGGTGTTTGCAAAATTATACATAGATAGTTTTGAAGATGATAAAAATATTGCATATTGACATATTTTATATGATTATTTTAGTGTAGTAAATCTTTTTACAGAGTTATTGTATTACTCTTCTTCTACAAAAATAGCATCAAGCAAGCCATCAACAAACTCATATTTGTCAAACGGTACTAGATTCTCAGGCTGTTCACCTGTTCCGACATATAGTATAGGCAACTCTAAAGCATAAGCGATGCTAAAGACGCTACCGCCCTTTGCAGTTCCGTCAAGTTTTGTTATGATGATTCCGTCAATGCCTATCATCTCGTTAAAAGCTTTTGCTTGTGCAATTGCAGAGTTTCCCTGCGTACCGTCTATAACAAGAATAGTTCTGTGAGGTGCGCCACTATGGGCTTTATCGCAGATTCTAGCTATTTTTTTTAGCTCGTTTGCAAGATTAGTTTGAGTATGAAGTCTTCCTGCCGTATCTATGATTACATTGTCAAACTCTCTTGATTTTGCGGAGTCTATAGTATCATATGCAACTGCAGAGCTGTCATGTCCTTGCTTAGAGGCGATTATTGGGATTTCTAGTTTTTTTGCCCAAAGAGTTAGCTGCTCTATTGCGGCTGCTCTAAATGTATCTCCCGCTCCAAGAATAACTTTTTTGCCCTCATTTTTGTATCTTGCTGCAAGCTTTGAGATAGTTGTTGTTTTACCGGCTCCGTTTACTCCGACTATCAGTTCAACAAAAGGTGATGTAAACTCAGGCTCTTGGTATGTTGTGTAAGCAAGAGTAGCTAGTAGTTTTGAGCGTAAAATCTCACGAGTGACTCTGCTTTGGTATATCTCATTTAGAATTATCTCTACAAGTTCGTACTCAACATCAGCTTCAAGCAAAATATTTTCTATCTCATCTTTTGAAAATGATACTTTCTTCTTTGGAGCTACTGATTTTATAGCCTCAGCTGTCTTTGAGAGAGATTTTTTTATAAATCCAAACATCTAGTTTCCTAAAGCGTTTCTGATGTCGCTGTCTATAAACTCTTCCTCCGTAGCGCCGACATAGTAGTTAATAAGTTTTGCATTTTTGTACATAGCCATAGTTGGAATTGGAAATCTTACTCCAAGCTCTAACTCTTTTACAAGCTCATTAACAAGGTGGCGATTCTGCTCTGAATTGACTATAGCATATTTAGCACCATAAGTATCTATAAACTCTTGAAGCTTTAAATTATCAATGCCATCTTCAATAGTTACACCTATAATTACTAAATCATCTTTATACTTCTCCTGAAGTGAGGTAAGGTGCGGTGCGGCAGCACGACAAGGAGGGCACCATGTAGCAAATATATCAAAAATAATTATCTTATCGTCTGCATCTTTTAGAATAAAGCCTGTACCCTCTTTTTTAACAACATACTGCTTCTTGTCAACTCCTGTAAGTATATACTCTTTTGTTGATACCATCTCATTTGGGTTGCTGCTTTTATCTCCATCGCTTGAGCAGCCTTGAAAAAATATTACCGATATGATTGATAACGATAAAATATACTTTTTTAACATTCTCTTACCTTATTTTCTTTTTTTTGAGTAAAATTAAGCAAAATTATAGCCATAAAGATTTTATATGCCTCTTACAAAAGCAATTTTTAGACGAAATTGTCTAGAAAAAATTAAAAGTTCTCCAAAGCATAACCGTTTTTATAAAAATGCAAAGATAGAGGCTAAACTCTTTTTAGCACTTAAAAAATTTGGAAATTTGAAAAATAAAAAGATACTTTTTTACACATCTCTCCCATTTGAGGCTAATACTGCAAAAGCAATTCAAAAACTAAGAAAAAAATGTGATATTTTTGTCCCATTTATGGAAGGCGAAAGTTTTAAGATGGTACCATTTAGATTACCGCTTAAGAAGAAAAAGTTTGGTATTTATGAAGCGGGAAGAAGTTTAAGAGATATTAAAAGTGTTGATATAGCCATAGTGCCGGTAGTTGGTATTGATGGAAATTTACAAAGAGTTGGTTTTGGAAAAGGGATGTATGATCGTTTCTTTGCAAAGTTAAAAAAGAGACCGTACACGATTTTTATGCAATCAGAATTTTGTTATACAAAAGAGTTAATTTGTGATGAGTACGACATCACATGTGATTTGATTATTACGCCCAATATTACCGTGCAAAATAGAAATATGGCTAGAAAGAGGAAGTAAAATGTTAAATGAGATACTAATAGGAGGCTCAATAGCCTCTGTTAGTGGGCTTATTGGATTTTTCATCTCTAAAAAAATTACTAATGCTAATTTTGATATATATGTCGAAAAAGCAAAAGCTCAGGCAGGTGCAATCGAGAATGAGGCGCAGCTGCTTTTATATAAAGCAAATATAAAATCTCAAGAGATAGAGCTTGAAGCTAGAAAGCTTTATGAGAATGCTAAAGAAAAAGCTAAGGCAGATCTCTATAAAAGAGAAGATGATATTGTAAAAAAAGAGCAAAATTTTAAACGCTACAAGAAAAATGAAGAGAGAAGACTTCAAGATGAAGTGGCTATTTTAAAATCTAAACAAGTTGATTTAAAAAGAAATGAAAAATCTCTAAACTCACTGAAAAAAAGATATGAAGAGAAGATTGATGAGGCGCTAAATGCAATAGAGCATTGTGCAGGTATGACAAAAGATGAAGCTAAAAATGTACTGCTTGAAAAAGTTGAAGAGAAGTCTCGCGCAGACATAGCTCATGTAGTTAGACGATATGAAAATGAAGCAAAAGCTGAGGCTAAGAAAAGAGCAAACTATATTTTAGCTCAAGCAACAAGCAGATATGCCGGCGAATTTGCATCTGAGAGATTGACAAATGTGATTCACCTATATGATGATGAGCTAAAAGGGCGCATAATAGGCAAAGAGGGAAGAAATATAAAAACTCTTGAGACTCTTTTAGGAGTTGATATTATTATAGATGATACGCCAAATGCAATTCAAATAAGTAGTTTTAACCTATATAGGCGTGCAATTGCTACAAAAACTATAGAGCTTCTAATAGAGGATGGACGTATTCAGCCTGCTCGAATTGAAGAGATTTATAACAAGGTCTGCGAGGAGTTTGAGTCTGAAATATTAAACGAAGGCGAAGAGATTTTAGCTGAGTTAGATATAGGGGTAATGCATCCGGAGTTAATAAAACTAATCGGTAAGCTTCGTTATCGTGCAAGTTACGGACAAAATGCACTTGCTCATACTCTTGAAGTTGCTCATCTAGCAGGAGTCATGAGTGCTGAGATGGGTGGAGATGTAAAACTTGCAAAAAGAGCGGGGCTTCTGCATGATATAGGAAAAGCTCTAACTCATGAGCATGAAGGTAGCCATGTTGATTTGGGTGCAGCAATTTGTAATCGTTATAATGAAGATAGTGTAGTTATAAATGCAATTTACGCTCATCATGGGCACGAAGAGATTAACTCTATTGAGTGTGGTGCAGTTTGTGCAGCTGATGCTCTCTCTGCCGCTAGACCTGGAGCGAGGCGAGAAGTTTTAGAGAGTTTCTTAAAAAGAGTTGTACAGATAGAGGAGATAGCATCAGAGCATGTCGGAGTCAGACAGGCTTACGCAATTAATGCAGGGCGTGAAGTAAGGGTAATAGTTAATGCATCTCTTGTTAATGATGATGAAGCAGTTTTAGTGGCAAAAGAGATAGCTAAAGATATAGAAGAGAAGGTTCAGTACCCTGGAGAGATTAAAGTTAATGTTATCCGTGAGAGCAGGGCAATAGAGTTTGCAAAATAGGATTTTGTAATGTTTTTTAGGTATCTAATGTTAATGACTCTTCTGTTTCTCTTAAGTGGGTGTGTTAATAAAGAGCATGACAACAGTAGAGCTGTAGAACATATGATACAGAGCCAAAAGCTTCGTTTGCTGATGCGAGAGCTTGACATGGTGGTTTATGAGCGACAAAAAAGTGAATTAGACAGAGATAAAATGCGCAAAAGGTATATGTTAAGCCTAGGAGAGACTCTAAAAAAGCTCTCGGCAGATGTAGAGAGTATGCCTGAGAGTGATTTGGGACTTAAACTAAGACAAGAGGATGTTTTAGAGTATAAAAAATATGCAAAGCGCCTTACTCAAAAGGCAGATGAGATATATAATTTAGCCCAAAAATATGAGTTTGAAGAATTAAACCAAAAGTTAGAAGATGTAAAAGTGTCATGTAACGCTTGCCATAAACAGTTTAGAAAAGAGCCGTAGAATCATATGAGAATTTTACGCTTGTTAGTTTCTCTTTTTCTAGTAGAGTCACTTTTTGCAAGTGGCAGCGAGATAGAACTCAAATCTATAGATACAGTTGTTGCCATTGGAGGAAGAGTACATCTTAGCATGCTTCATACTTCTGATCAATCCTCTTTTTTTGCCGGGAAAATTGCTCTTGAGAGAGATAAAAGGAGTGATGACCTCTCTGTTAGTGCACGTGAGAGCAGAATTTGGCTAAAAACAAAAACAGCTACAGAGTATGGTGTATTGCGCACTCTTGTTGAGATAGATTTTTTAGGCGTAAAGGGAGGGAGTACAAGCAAAAATGACTACTATCCCCGTCTAAGACACGCATTTGTAGAGTTAGGTGGTTTTGGAATTGGTCAAACAAACTCTTCTTTTAACTCTATTGTAGCATTGGATACTATCTCTTTTCCTATGGATGATACGTTAGTGCGTCAATCTCTAATCCGTTATACATACGATACAAAACTGTTTTCATATGATATTTCAATAGAAGAGCCTGAGATTACTCTTTTAGATCAAAACAGCTCCAAGATAATTACAAAAGATAACCTGCCTTATGATTTTGTTTTACGCGCTAGATATTATCCTCTATGGGGGGAGCTTGGTATTGCCTTTTTATCACGCAAAATCCTCCAAGAGAATTTAGTAGAGAGTACAAAAGATTCTAAATATGGTTATGGAGTCAATGCCTCAGGGCGCATAAAAACATTTGGTTTAGATGATATTCGTTTTAATGCTCACTACGGGGAGGGCAGCGGACGTTATATTGCATATGGTGCATTTAGCGAGGGGGCAATTTCTCCAAATGGGGAAATAACTCTAAATCCTGTTTATGGCGGGCATTTAGGTTATCGTCACTTCTGGAATCAAAAACTTCGCTCTACAGTTGCTTTCTCATATGTTGCAGCAGATAATAATCTTGATATTTTACAGACAGAACTTCATAAGGTAACAAAAGAGAGTTACGCAACGCAGATAAATCTGCTTTGGGTCCCTGTTAAAAACTTATTAACAGGGGTAGAGTATGCTTGGGCAAAGAGGGAGGTTGAAAATGGCGAGAGCGGCAGGGCTAGTTTTTTAAATTTGATTTTACGGTACGATTTTTAATAACCATCCTCAATAGCATTTATCTCTGAATCGTCATATGGATCCATATGGATAAGCGTATCTACATGTTTGCTATCGAAAAGTTCTTGAAGCTTCGCTTCTAATTTATCTGAGATTAGATGTGCATCGTAGAGTGAAATACTTACATTAAAAACAATGTGAACTGAGATGAAGATGCGTGAACCGGACTCTCTTGTTTTGAGGTCATGATAGCCGTTAATGTTATTTTGGGCTTTTAAAACAGCTTCTATTTTTTCTACATCTTCTGCCGGCAAAGCAGCATCAAGTAGCATTAATAACCCCTCTTTTATGATAGGAATAGCTGAATATATCATATATATAGCAATACCCATCCCTAAAATAGGATCGATTAAGTGCTCTCCGGTATAGGAGATAAGTACAAGAGCAAATAGAATAGTTCCGTTTGAGTAGAGATCTGTTTTATAGTGAAGCGCATCTGCTTTAATTACCATATTGTTTGTTTTTTTAGCGACATGATTTAAAAAAGCGACTAAAAATGCAGTTATAACAAAAGAGGCAATCATAACGGCAATGCTTATTTCCATATACTCCATAGGTTTGTAGTTGACAATTTTTGCAACTGCCTCATAAAATATAAAGAGTGCGGAAAAAGAGATGATTATTCCCTCTATTACGGCGGCTAAAGGCTCCATCTTGTCGCGTCCAAAATGGAACTTGTCATCTGACTCTTTTTCGGCGGTATTAAGAGCAAAGTAGTTAAAAAGGGATACTGTTAAATCAAGAAGCGAATCAATAGCCGAAGCTAAAACAGCAATAGAGCCGCTAAAAATCCCAACACTCATTTTAATCAGCACAAGCAGAGCTGCTACACTAGAGGAGACAACCGTTGCTTTTTTTTCTAATCTCATAAAATTCCTTATAGCTATCTTTTGATACAATTATAATTAAAATTTTTTAAGATAAAGTATAAAATGAATATTGATAGAATAAGAGAAGATAGAGAGTCTTGGATGAAGTGGAAAAATATTGCTCCGTTGCGCAGAGCGCTAGAGACTCTCGAGGATGGTTCTTGGAGTGTTGCACTAGGCGATGAGATAGCAGTAGATGGCAATTACACAAATCTCTTGGAACTAGAGAAGATAGCGCGAAGTATGATGCCATGGAGAAAAGGTCCTTTTAAACTTTTTGACATATATATTGATTCTGAGTGGAGAAGTAACATAAAATACAATCTGCTTAGAAAACATTTTAATTTAAAAGATAGAAGAGTTGCCGATATAGGATGTAACAACGGGTATTATCTTTTTAGAATGCAAGAAGATAGACCAAAACTGCTTGTTGGATTTGATCCTTCTGCACTCTATAAAACACAATTTGATTTTATAAATCATTTTGTTAAAAGTGATATCGTATATGAACTTTTAGGCGTAGAGCATCTAGAGTTTTATGAAGAGAAGTTTGACACGATTTTTTGTCTTGGAGTTCTTTACCATAGAAGTGACCCTGTTGTTATGTTAAAGGCTCTATATAAGGGTCTTGATAAAAAAGGCGAAGTTATACTTGATACTTTTTACATTGAAGGGGATGATGAGATATGTCTATGTCCAGAGTCAACATACTCCAAGATACCAAATATATACTTTGTACCGACAATTAAAGCTCTTAAGAATTGGTGTACAAGAGCAGGTTTTAAAAGCTTTGAGATTTTAGAGACCTCTAAAACTAACAGCAGTGAGCAGAGAAAGACTGCATGGATAGAGGGTCACTCTCTAGAGGACTTTTTAGATAAAGATGATACAAGCAAGACGGTTGAGGGTTATCCTGCTCCGGCTAGAGTTTATGTGAAATTAATTAAGGATACTAAATGAGTGAGAATGAAGAGAAAGATTTTCAAGAAGATGAGAATCTTGAGATAGAGGATTATAGAGCCAAAGATGATGTACTACTAAAGACTCATGAAGAGATTAACCGAGATTTGTGCGGTGAGATAGAGAAGATGGACATAGGCTATGTAAAATTAAAACTTGTAACGACACATGAGATGATTGCCGACTCTAAGGGTTTAATCCACGGTGGGTTTATTTTTAGTGCAGCTGATTATGCCGCAATGGCTGCTGTTAATGAGAGAAATGTTGTTTTAGTGGCAAGTAATTGTCAATTTTTATCTCCTGTAAAATTTGGCGATATAGTAAATTTTGTAGCCAAGGTTCGCCATAAAGAGGGAAGAAAAAGAAATGTATATGTTACGGGGAATGTGTTAGATATAAAAGTTTTTGAGGGCGAATTTAAAACTGTTGTAACCGATAGACATGTTTTAAAGCTAAAGCTGACAGAAGATGAGGATGATGTTGATGAGTAGCAAATCTATCTAAAGATTAGCTATCCAGTAGTCGCTGTATTGTTGCTCTTGCTTTATAGTTGTTGTGTTTCCATGACCCGGATATATAGTTTTGTCATAAGGAATTTTTTTAAACTCAAAAAGAGACTCTCTCATCTGCTTTGGCGAGGAGTATGGAAAATCTGTTCGCCCAATGGAGCGTTCAAATATAAAATCACCGCTAAACATGGCATCACCTATCTCTATGGTTGAACATCCCGGTGTATGCCCGGGAAAATGACGAAATTTAACCTTTACTCCATCAAAATCAAACTCTTGGTTTGCCTCCACTTCTACATCCGGTTTTGAGGGTGGTAAATCCGGACTCCAAGAGCTGCCAGTAAGAAGCATTACGTCCTCTTTTGGGGTGTATAGGGGAACTTTTAAATTTTTTTGCAGTTGGGCATTGCTCCATACATGGTCAAAATGCCCATGTGTGTTTAAGATAGCAGTAGGGTTTGTAACATTTTGCATAACCCACTCTGTGGCGCCAATGCCAGGGTCAATAATAAAATCTTTACCCTCAACGGTTACTATATAACAGTTTGTTTGATAATCGCCCATAGGTTTTACTTTTATTTTCATTATATAACTCTTTTTTACGCAAATTGTAACCTATTAATATAAATACCTCTAGTCAATATGCAAATAAATTTTTTTATGCATAGTTACAAAACTTTGATATAATCTTATTTGTTAAAGTTCCCTAAAGGTTAGTGATGAAAAAGTATGAACTCATAACAGAGTATTTGCAATACTTCTTGGATAGTGAAGTGCAAAAAGCAGGTTTTGACAGAGTTGTTTTAGGACTTAGTGGCGGCTTAGATTCAGCTGTTGTTGCCGTGCTTGCTCAAAGAGTATTCAAAGATAATCTTTTATGTGTAAAAATGCCTTCACATTACTCTTCACAAAGCTCTTTGGATGATGCTAAGGAGCTTTGCGTTGATTTTAAATTAAACTCTATAACGGTATCAATTGAACCGATGCTAAAGGCTTATGAAGAGCTAAATACCGACATGGATAATTTAAGACGCGGAAACCTTTCTGCTAGACTTAGGATGAGTGCCCTTTTTGATATTTCAGCCAAAGAAAAAGCTTTGGTTT
>NZ_JALOAA010000045.1 GCF_023229025.1 Sulfurimonas sp. | reverse complement strand
ACCGTGCTCCCTATGGCGGGATCTATATTTATCTTTTTTAAAAAGAGCGGTATTGCTGCTCCAAAAAGACCTGCCATTAAAAAATTAATCATCATACTTAGCGCAATTACAACACCGAGCATATTTATATTAAACCAAACGGCGGCTACAACTCCTATAATAAATGCGAAGATAAGTCCGTTCATCAAAGAGATTAAAACCTCTTTTTTGATAGTTCGCATAGCATCGCCTTGTAAAATCCCACCAAGAGCAAGTTGTCTTACAACAACTGTCAAACTTTGAGTTCCGACATTTCCGCCCATAGAGGCAACAATAGGCATTAGAATCGCCAATGCCACCATACTCTCTAAAGTATCCGCGAAAAGACCTATTGTAATAGAGACAAAAATAGCTGTCAAGAGGTTGACTCCAAGCCAAGAGGCTCTTTTTTTACCCGCTTTAAATACCTCTTCATCCTCCTCAGCTTCATCATCGACTCCGGCAAGATGGTACATCTGCTCAGTTGCATGTTCATTGATAATATCGTAAACATCGTCTGACGTTATACGCCCCAACAAAACCCCATAGGTATTAATAACAGGCATTACAGAGAGGTCATACTCTCTAAAATAGCGGACTACCTCTTTAATATTTTCTCTATCTTGTGCTTTTTTAGGCTCAAAGCTATCTTCGCTGAACTCTATGTTCTTTGCTAATGTTTTATCAAAATCAAAAATAAGCAAATCATCCAAACCGATTGTAAAGAGAAGTTCTTTATTATTATTAATTATAAATAGATTTTGAACATTTTCTATCTTATTGGCTTTTCTAAGTTCGGCAAATCTTTTTATTACGTCATGAACTATCTCATCTTTATTTGCAGTAAAGACCTCAAGCTGCATATATGCACCGGCCTCTTCTTGAGTGTATGATTGAAGCTTTGTAATCTCCTCTTTATCAATCTCACTAAGAGTATCAAAAACCTTAGAAGCTACACTCTCATCAACCTCTTTTAGCTCATGCATAAAATCAACTTGATCATCACTTTCAAGCGCCGTTACTGCATCTCTTAACTCTTGAACACTAAAATTCTCAACAACATCATCAAAGTATCTCTCAGGAAGTGCAAGTGCGACATCTCCAATCAAATCTTTTGGTATAAGATTTAAAGATGCTGCAAACTCGCTTTCATCAAGCTGTTTAAGTATTTTTGCTATATCTGAGGGGTGAATCTCGCTTAATTCATGGTGACTTAAGTACTCTTGTAATTTATTCATAATTAGATTATATTAAAATATTGCTTTAACTAACAAATCGACTTGGTCACGCACACACATAAACATCAAACACGGCATTTTAACACCGTAGTCACTCATTAAAATCATCGAAGTAGCATCAATTGTTAAGCTGCCGTCTACGGTAGTTATTTTTGCATTTGCGCTAAGCTCTCTTTTTTCGCCGTGAAAATCGAGTACACCATTAATAATATAATTCTCTTTACCCTCAGCCTTTTTCACATCAGTTATAGTGTATGTCGCAACTTTAAACTCATCTGTCTGAATCTCTTCATACATGCTCTCATCTCTACGAGCTTTATCACTACTAAAAAGAGCCATCTCAACCCAAAATTTTCCTTTTATAGTAGTAATATCATTGTTGTCTATAGTTACCTTAGCGTTAAGATAGTTATTTATCGGATCGATAGTTTTGTCCATAAACATCTCCGTATGTGCAGCCACATAACCGCTCTTTAGCTCCAGATTTAACGCCAATAGCGGAAGAGTAAAAAGTAGCATCATAAACATCTTTTTCATCATAAACTCCTACTAATAAATTAGCACAATTTTAACATATATTTTAATATCGAGCCTTCAACACTACAACTGACAAACCAATATCAAACCGTCAAAGAACGCATATCTTACAAATGAATTATCCAGAATAGAAGAAGCTTAGCGATACCGCTTTTCAATCGCCATTTTTAACTCTTTATGTGTCGATATAAAAGATATCTCTTTAATTTTGGAGTCTTCTATGTATAAAAGAGTAACTTTTTGCTCTTTATTTGGTACTACAGCTTGTAATTTTTCTCCGTAGTGTAAGTATATAAGATGTTTATACTTTTGAAGTTTTGGCAGAGCAAACATATTTGCAATAACGGTAGGCATCTTATTTATGTCGGCTATAAAGATTGAGTTGCTCTTTTGAAGGTAAAACGGGCTCTGCGTATCAAGGTATTCATTGACTAAGGCTCCTGTATCTTTTTCAAAAGCGACTATCACCAGCTCTATTTTTTGTGGTATCTTTATCTGACGACCTGCCGGTGTCTCATACCTAAAACTCTCCAACATCTTCAGCGGGGAGTCTATTTTAAGAGAGTCCGCATTCAATAAAGCGATACCCATAGTTAGAGCTGCTAAAAATTTGTTCATATTTTTCCTTGGGACTGTTGAAATAAAATTATACTCTCCATATGCTAATTGATAATAAAAATAGCTATTTTTAAAATAAACAAGAATATCCCGCTAAATAGATAAAGAAGCGTCTATTTATGCTTGTAAAATAGTGTTTAGATATTTTAATAAATTATGTTATTATTATTTACAAAAATTAGGGCGCTCGCTCAAGGTTGACACAATGAAACATTTAAAATTAATTCTCTCTCTTCTTCTTATCGTTCTTCTTTTCTCAGGTTTTTGGTCAGGCAAAAGTAAGCGTGAAATTAGGGAAGAAAACAGGCTTGAGAGGGTCAACCGTATAGTATCTAGCAATCAAACTATGCAACTACTCTATGAGTATGCACCGGAGGCGAGAAAGATGGTGCTGCGCTCTTATGGATATGCAACATTTAGCAATGTTGGGGTAAATCTTATTCTTTTATCGGCAGAAGGCGGAAAAGGACTTGCTCACAACAACAGAACAGGGATAAATACATATATGAATATGGCTTCGGGAGGATTAGGACTTGGTATCGGTGTAAAAGATTTTAGAGCAGTATTTCTATTTGAAAATAAAAAAGCATATGATACCTTTGTAAGATCAGGCTGGGAAGCAAACGCGCAAGCTGACGCTGCTGCAAAGTATGAAGATAGCGGAGGTTCCCTTAACGCAGCGATCACTGTTGCTCCGGGTGTAAGGCTCTATAAACTGACCCAAAACGGCCTAGCGCTTCAAGCTACCGTTCAGGGAACAAAATATTGGAAAGATACGGAACTTAACAAAAACTAATTTTTAGTTAAGCTAATAAATCTTACAATAGCTATGATTTTAAATTAAAGGAAGTTCAATGAAAAAAATTCTAATTAGTCTTGCAGCAGTTGTTGCATTAAGCTCCTCGGTAATGGCAAACGTAAATAATCAAACCGGTTGTGGTTTGGGTGCGATGATAATTAAAGATGATTCAACGGCAGTTATGTTGGCTCTTCAGGCTACAACAAACGGTACTTCAGGAAACCAAACTTTTGGTATCACTTCTGGAACTTTAGGTTGTCAAAAAACTCAATTCGTTATGAACGAAATCGCTGAGGAGTTCGTTGCTTCAAATATGGATCAACTTGCAAAAGAGATAGCGATTGGTCACGGGGAGAGCATTGACACACTTGCAGAGCTTTTAGAGATATCTGATAAAGCTACTTTTTCTGCATCTCTACAAGAAAACTATAACAAAATCTACACTAGCCAAGATGTCAAAATGGCTGATGTTCTTGACAATATCTCTACAACAACTCTATAAAAAGTAAGAATCAAACGAATATTTTCGTTTGATTCTTCTCCATTTTTAAATATTAAACTCAGGAATCTTCCATTTTTAAAAAATTAATTTTACTGCTCATTGTCTGTGTAAATCTCTTAACTGCCTCTGCTGATTTATACAAACAAAAAGCAAAAGAGCTAAACTTGTCAGACTCAAGATACTGGAATCTGCTTCTTCATATGCACAGCGGTGTAAGCGAGATTGATGATAGAAGTTTTTTCTTATCTAATGACGGTAAAACTAATGCTAGCAGTGAACTAAATGCTACCATTGATGCTCTTATAAATGAAGTGGTATTTGACGATAATTCAACTGCATGTAAATTCCCTGCAAGAAAAGCTTGGCTTAAAAATGAACTTGGCATTATAGATTTTCCAAAAGTTGAGTGCAAGAAGTATAACACCATACTAAAGAGATTAAACCCAAAGTCCGTAACCTTAGTTTTCCCATCGGCTCATATAAACTCACCCGCTTCAATGTTTGGGCACACATTTTTAAGAATAAACTCTGCCTATAACTCAAAATTGTTATCTTATGCCGTAAATTATGCCGCTGATGCTAATCCTGATGAAGAAAATGCCATGCTCTTTGCAATTAAAGGACTCTTTGGCGGCTACTTCGGAAAGTACTCACTACTTCCATACTATGATAAATTAAAGGAGTATAGAGATAGTGAACAAAGAGACATATGGGAGTATGATTTGGATTTAAGCGAAGAGGAGACGCTTAGAATGATGGAGCACATCTGGGAGCTTAATGAGACTCACTCATACTACTACTTTTTTACAGAGAACTGCTCATACAACATGTTGTGGTTTTTAGAGGTTGCAAGACCCACTCTTTATTTAAGAGAATATTTTAACTACCAAGTCATCCCACTTGAGACTGCGCATGCTGCAAATTTAGAAAATATTATCAAAGATAAATTTTTTAGACCCTCAAAAAGAACTACTCTTCTTAAATATGAAGAGCTTATAGATAAAGAGCATATAGATAAGCCTAAGCAACTAGTTGGCTCTTTGCTTGATGTAGAGGAGATTACAAATAGTTCAACTATAGATAAACAGCAAAAAAGATTTATTCTTGAAGCCTCAATTGAGCTTCTAGAGTATAGATTTAGCAAAAGTAAGATAGAAAAAGAGGAGTATCTTAACCTCTTTCATAAGCTCTCAAAACATAGAGCCGCACTTGGAGTTGGAGAAAAACTCGATATTAAAACTCCTCCAAATCCTATTGATAGCCATAGAGCAATCAGGGCTACAATAGGTGCAGGTTCTAGAGATGGAGAGTCAATCGGATTTTTGGGGATACGACCGGCTTATCATGACCTAGAAGATAGCAACTATGGCTTTCTAAGAGGAACTCAGATAGAGTTTATAAATCTGGAGCTCTCTTACTCTAAAAGTGATTTAGAGGTTGAAGATGCGACTATCCTCTCCATAGTTTCACTCGCACAAAGAAGCGAATTTTTTGACTCTCTCTCTTGGAGAACAAAGTTTGGATGGGATAGAAACTCCCTTGATTCTTCTACTAACTTCATAGGTACTGTCGGTCTTGGGCTTAGCTGGGGAAACAGCTTTGGGTATACATATATTATGGCAGACCCACTCTTCTACCTTGATGGGGAGTTTAGCCCTGCAATAGGAGGCAGTTTCGGTCTTGTATTTGATAAGTACTCCAACATGAGCACAAATATAGAAGCAACAAGAAGATGGTATGACAATGGCAGGGAACAAAATTTATTTGAAGCATCGCAAAGCTTTAGAGTCTCACAAAATATTCAGCTAAAGTTTAAATACAACTATAAAGAGAGAGACCTATTAGAAGCAAAAAAAAGTGAAAACAGCTTTAGAGCATATTTGAATTACTATTTTTAATATTTTATTTTAACTCTATTAAATAACCCTCTGAGATCTTTTTGAACTCATATCTGTAATGTCCGTCAAGCTCAATAACAGCTCTGTAGTAGCCATTATGATTACCAATTCTAATCTCTTTAAATATTGCATTTGGTATTTTTTTAACATAACTTCTTATATCTGTATCTTTTTTAAAATCAACAACAACTCTATGAGGATTTACTAGTAGAAAATTTCTTATTGCCTTATCTTTTGTTGTTAGTTTTAAATTTTTTCCAAACGAAGATAGCGATAAGTGTTTAATAGATGCTATATTTTTATATATTTGTCTGTTTGTTGGGGATTGAAGATTGACTTCATCTTTTGTCTCTGTATAGCTTTGAGAGATAAATACAGGAAGATGCCAGTCAACAGAGTTCTCAAGCTCTATGCTTCTGCTCTCTATGGAACCGTCTAGGTTTTTAAACTCAAGTGTTACTTTTTTAAGTATTCTTGCTTGAGGCGGTAGCGTGATAGTAGCTCTTTTTAAGGGCTCTTTATCCATACTTTCATTTGATGTTATCAAAATATCCTTCTCTCCCTCAGAGGGAAAGAAAGGGTTTTCCCTAGCATCAAGAAGGATAAAGAACAAAGAAAATATAAACATACCTTTAATCAAAACTACCCCTAAATTTTGTTTATATGTATTATATCAAGATTAAGCGCTATTTTGCAGAAATCTCTTTTAATTCAAAATACTCTTTTTGAAGCTCTGCATTTTGCGTTTTTAATCTATCAACTTCACTCTGTAGATACTCTTCATAATCTTGAAGCCCTAGAAAAACTTCCAAAGAGTTTGTGCCATAAAGAAGAACACCGATATATACTCCTGTTGCCAAAACTAAAAGAAGAAGTATTAGAAACTTTACTAAAGAGAGACCAAAATACTTCTGTGTAAAACTCTGAGTATCGTCAATTCCTTCATAAAGCTCTTCGTTTGTCATATAGTGCTCTTAATTAAAAAGCTCAGAACCCAAATACTCACCGTAAACTACTTCATTTTCTATCTCTAAGAGACGATTATATTTAGCAGTTCTCTCCCCGCGCGCAGTTGAGCCTGTTTTTATCTCACCGCAGTTTAACGCAACGGCAAAATCTGCGATAAAAGCATCTTCACTCTCACCTGAACGGTGGCTCATGACACACTTGTAACCGCTTCTTTGTGCAAGACGAACGGTAAGCATTGTCTCACTAACTGAGCCGATTTGATTTGGTTTAATCAAAATAGAGTTTGCAACCCCTTTTTTGATTCCTTCATTTAAGATACTTGCATTAGTAACAAAGAGATCATCACCGACTAGCTGAACTCTCTCTCCTAGCTTCTCAGTTAGTAGCTTCCAGCCATCCCAATCATCTTCACTTAAACCATCTTCAATAGATACGATAGGATATTTTGAGCATAGATCAACATAGTAATCAACAAGTTCTGCAGATGTAACTGTTCTGTTCTCGCTATCTAATCTATATCCGCCCTCTGCTACAAGTTCACTTGCTGCAACATCTAGTGCTATTGCCATCTGCTCTCCAGCTCTGTATCCGGCTTTTTTGATAGCCTCCATGATGATTTGAATAGGCTCTTCGTTTGAGCTCAAATCAGGTGCGAAGCCGCCTTCGTCTCCAAGTGCAGTGTTGTGTTTTTTAGCTTTTAAAATAGCTTTTAAGTTGTGGTAAACCTCAGCGCTTGCCTGAAGCGAGGTTGCAAAATCATCAAAGCCTACCGGCATTATCATGTACTCTTGAAAATCTACTGAGTTATCTGCATGACTTCCACCATTGATAATATTAAGCATAGGGGTTGGTATCACCATAGCATTAGCACCGCCGAGATAACGATAAAGTGGAATGCCAAGGCTCTTTGCAGCGGCACGTGCAACTGCCATTGATACACCAAGAACAGCATTAGCGCCTAAGTTTGCATAATTCTGTGTTCCATCAAGCTCTTTCATAGTAGCATCTATTACAGCCTGATTAAACGGTGAGAAACCAAGTAGTGCATCTGCGATTTGATTATTTACATTTTCAACAGCGTTTAATACGCCTTTGCCCATGTATCTGCTACCGCCATCACGAAGCTCCAGCGCTTCACGCTTGCCGGTACTTGCACCCGAAGGCACTATAGCACTCTCTTTTGTTCCATCACTTAGCTCTACCGTAGCTTTTACTGTAGGGTTCCCACGTGAATCCATTACCTCTATTGCACTAATATTGTCTATAAACATTATCTATTCACCTCTTTTATCCTAAAAATTTTAATTTTATACTAAATTTTATTTATCAGCAATTTATACATCTGACTCTTCCACATCTAGAGCATCCATAATCATGATAGAGTCTATGCCCATGGCCGTCTTTATCTTTTCTTCTATTTCTTGAGCTAGTTCAGGCTCCTCTATAAACTTAGCCTTAACATTTTCACGCCCCTGCCCTAGTTTAGTCTCTCCATAAGAGAACCATGCGCCGCTTTTGTCGATGATATCTAGTTTAACGCCGTAATCAACAAGCTCGCCCTCTTTTGAGATGCCTTCGCCAAACATTATATCAAACTCAGCCTGACGAAACGGAGGTGCAACTTTGTTCTTTATGACTTTTGCTTTTACACGGTTTCCTATTTGGCTCTCACCCTGTTTTAACGATGCAATACGTCTTACATCTATCCTTACAGAAGCATAAAACTTAAGCGCATTTCCTCCGGTTGTTGTCTCCGGCGAGCCATACCCCATCATGCCGATTTTCATACGAATCTGATTGATAAAAATTACCGTACAGTTCATCTTGTGCAAAATTCCCGTCAGTTTACGAAGTGCTTTTGACATAAGACGCGCTTGAACACCGACATTTTGATCCGACATCTCGCCCTCAATCTCAGACTTTGGAGTAAGAGCTGCAACCGAGTCGATAACTATAAGGTCAACTGCGCCGCTACGAGCTATAGTCTCAACAATATCCAAAGCCTGCTCACCGTAATCAGGCTGAGAGACAAGAAGATTATCTACATCGACACCAAGATTTTTGGCATAGGCAACATCAAGTGCATGCTCTGCATCTACAAATGCACAAACTCCGCCTTTTTTCTGGCACTCTGCTGTTATCTGTAGTGCTAACGTCGTCTTACCTGAACTCTCAGGTCCATATATCTCGACAACTCTTCCCTGTGGAACACCGCCAATACCGAGTGCAAGGTCAAGCCCAAGAGAGCCTGTACTAATCGACTCAATCGGCACTATCTCTTTATCCCCGAGTCTCATAAGCGCACCCTTACCGAATGCCTTATCAATCTGTTTCATCGCTAAGTCTAATGATTTTTGTTTATTTGCGTCCATCTTTGGCTCTCTTATATTAAATTTAGACTTATTGTATGACAACTTTTAATTTTTATTTTAAAATATTGCAAATTGTCATACTTTTATATATTACACCTCAATAAAAGCTCTTTAGAGTGTTTAGAAGCAAAATTTTATATAAAATTAGTGGGATTTTATCCTTATTTGGTTAAAATCTAGTTTATATATTTAAGTAGATAGGCTGATAATTTGAAAAAAACGGTTATTGCACACTCTCCTGACGCTGATGATGTGTTTATGTATTATGCCATTAAATTTGGCTGGGTAGATATGAGTAGTGTTAAGTTTGACAATATTGCTGAGGATATTCAAACTCTTAATGAAAAAGCACTAAATGGCGTATATGAGATTGTTGCCATAAGCTTTGCCCTCTATCCACATATAAGAGATGATTATGCCATGTTGCGCACTGCCGTTAGTTTTGGAGAGGGCTATGGACCTAAGCTTATCAAAAAAAAAGGTGTTAAACTAAAGCGTAACTTCAAGGTTGCTCTTAGCGGTAAACATACAACAAATGCTATGCTTTTTCGCATTGCTTACCCTGATGCAAAAGTCACATATATGAACTTTTTAGAGATTGAGCAGGCTGTTCTTGATGGTACAGTTGATGCGGGTGTACTCATTCATGAGAGTATTTTAACATACGATGAGAAGCTTGAAGTTGAGCGGGAGATGTGGGATATTTGGCAGGAGTTAGCCGGCAAAGAGTTACCTCTTCCTCTTGGAGGAATGGCTATTAGTCGCTCCATTCCGCTAAACAAAGCCATAGAGTATGAACAAACTCTTACAAAAGCAGTTCAAGTAGCAAGAGAGCACAAAGAGAAACTCTCGCAGATGTTGCTAGAGAGAGATTTGGTTCGTATAGACGCGCCTACCTTAGATAAATATCTTGAACTTTATGCAAATGATGACTCTATAACACTCAGCAATATACAATATAGAGCAATTAACAAACTTTTTGAAATTGGCTACAAACACGGTTTTTACGACTCCTTGGTAAAGGTTGAAGAGTTTACGATACCCACAGAGTATAAAGAGATGAGAAACTCATAGTGGAAGCAAAGCTCATCTCTCTTGGAATAGACACCTTTAAAATAGCTTTAATGCTTGCTCTTCCCGGTCTTTTAGCCGGTATGTTCATAGGTTTAGCGGTAAGTATATTTCAAGCTACCACTCAGATAAACGAGATGACTCTTAGCTTTATTCCTAAAATTATCGGTGTTGTTATCATTGTAATCCTTACAATGCCTTGGATGCTAAATGCAATGACTGACTTCTCTTTAGGTATTTTTAACATGATTCCAGATTTTGTAGAGTGATGAAGAGCAAGAGTATTGATTTCTCTAGCTTTTCTTCGATTAAAATCGGCGAGAGGTTAGATGTTTTTTTGCTAGAAGATTGCGACCAAAATTATAAAGATTACTACATGATTGGCTCATGTAACAATATCTTGATGGGAACAGAACCTCCACCTCTATTAAAACTCTCAAAGAGATATGACTATATAAAGATCGAGAATAACACCCTTAAAATCGGCGCTGCTACGCCATCTGGAAAGATTGCCTCATTTTGCAAAAAACACAATATTGCAAACTTTGAATTTCTTTCACATCTTCCGGGAACTTTAGGCGGTTTGGTATATATGAATGCCGGATTAAAAGAGCATGAGATATTTAATAACCTAATTTCTATAAAAACCTGTGGCGGTGATATTGAAAAAAAAGATATTGATTATGGCTACAGATTTACTAATATAAAAACTCCTATTTTAGAAGCAATATTTACACTAAAGTATGGCTATAGCGATGAGAAACTTTCAATATTTAAGCTTTTGCGTCAAAACCAGCCATCGACTCCTAGTGCAGGAAGCTGTTTTAAAAACCCAAAAGGCGACTATGCCGGTAGACTCATAGAGGCAGTTGGGCTTAAAGGTTACAGAGTTGGGGGCGCGGAGTTTAGCAAAGAGCACGCAAACTTTTTGGTAAATGTAAAAAACGCAACATTTGATGAAGCGATATATCTTATAAAAGAGGCTCAAAAAAGAGTTTATGAGAAGTTTGATATTTGGCTAGAGTGCGAGATAGCTGTTTTAGATAGTAGATATATGGGTGAGGCATCTCCTCTTTTTAATCCCTACAAGAGGTAGGAATTAAATTGGTAAGACTCTGATTTTTTTAGATAGTTTCTCTTTTAGAGTTGACTCGATTGCATAGAGAGTTCCTGTTGCAGAGCTAGCACATCCGTTACATGCTCCAAGATATCTGATGTAAACATCTATATACTCATCACTTGGCTTTACATCAATTACTTCCATGTCTCCACCATCCATAATTAAAAATTGACGAACACTCTCATCAATTTCAGCATCAATAGCTTTAATCTGCTGAACTAATGTCATAGTCTCAAAACTTCCTGCTGCTCCTGCATCAGCAGCGGCCTTCATCTTCTCTTCTGCCATCTCACGGCGTGTATCTTCTAAAATATCTACCAAGTAATACTCCCTCTCTTCATGTCCTCCGGGTCTAATACAGCTTTTACAGAACCCGCCTGCTTTTGTATAGTCTGTAATCTGCTCAATTGTAGTGAGGTCATTTAGTCTAATAACTTCTTGAAGCGTCTTTAGGCTAACACGAGCACACTCACAAACAATAATCTCCTCTTCAAAACTCTCACTATCAACACCAAGATAGAGTCCTGCTGCTTTTTTAATAACATCGTAAGCCATAACAGAACAGTGCATCTTTTGAGGTGGAACTGCAGGAGTTTCAGGGTCGTCACGAAGTGCAAACTCAACATCTATATTTGTTATCTTAACAGCCTCTTGAACAGTTTTACCGATACAAAGTTCAGTCATAATATCAGAGCTTGCTATTGCAGTTCCGCATCCAAAACTTTTAAATTTGGAGTTAACTATAACATCTGTCTTTGGGTCAACTTCCCAGTAGAGACGAACAGCATCGCCGCAGCTCTCAGCACCAAAATCTGCTACTATCAGCTTGTTACCATTTGCATCTACCTCTTCTTGCGTAATTTCGCCTTGATGATTTGGATTATTCATTAAAGTTGTTACTTTATTTGAGTAGGCATCCCATAAAGAAGCGCCTAGTAAATCATTTTTTGCCATAATTTTTTCCTTTTATTAAATCTATGGGAACTTTTTCCCTAATTTGTCTGCAAAAGAGACTCGCCCATTTTGCTTTGCTAGCCCTCGACCAAAGAGGATAAACCGCTGTGGCACTGAAGCTTGACATCGGCGTGCCAAAAATTTATTCTCTTTTAGCAAGGTGTTTTGCATTAATTGCTTAGCTATTAATGGAAATGCAGCTCGCACTCTTTTGCTTCGCCGCCCGGAGTTGGACCTACCTTTGCAAATGAACTTGAGATTGCACGAAGTCTAAAAACCGCTTTTTTAAAGTGCTCTATAGTATAATCAATCTCCTCATCGGTAGTAAAGCGACTAAGGCTTAGTCGAATTCCTGTGTGAGCAAGTTCGTTGTCTGCTCCGATTGCAAGCATTACCGTATTTGCCTGAAGATCTTCACTAGCACATGCCGAACCTGTAGAAGCTCCGATTTGACTATTATTTAAATCCCAAAGCATACCTTCACCCTCAACACCTCTAATAGATATAAGTATCGTATTTGGCGTTCTATTTTCACGTTCACCAACTACAAATGTATCACTTAACTCCAAGATTGCATCTTCTAAGCGATCTCTTTTTGCTCTGATTGAAGCTATTTTTTCTTCTATATCTGTAGTTGCAAGCTCTATTGCTTTGCCCATTGCCACAATATATGGAACATTTAAAGTACCAGATCGTCTTCCGCCCATATGTTCACCGCCATGTAAAAGAGGAGTGAGTGGTTGCGAATCTTTGATATATAGTGCGCCTATCCCTTTTGGTCCATGGAATTTATGTGCACTTAGAGAGAGAAAGTCAACATGTATATCCTGCAAATCGATAGGGATTTTACCTACCGCTTGAACACCGTCAGT
>NZ_JALOAA010000008.1 GCF_023229025.1 Sulfurimonas sp. | reverse complement strand
TTGACAGTGGTTGACAATACGGTAGCAACTCCGGCTTTATGTCGCCCACTTGAGCATGGTGCAGATATAACCGTTCATAGTGCAAGCAAATATACGACAGGTCAAGGTCTTGCTATCGGCGGAATATTAGTAGAGAGAAAAGATTTGGTTGAAAAATTAAAATCAAATCCTCGCTACGCACACTTCAATGAGCCTGACCCCTCTTATCATGGTCTAGTTTATGTTGATGTACCGCTTCCTCCGTTTACACTTCGTGCTCGCCTTTCCCTGCTTAGGGATTTAGGTGCTGTTGTATCTCCATTTAACTCATGGTTATTTATTCAAGGGATGGAGACGTTGTCGCTTCGCATGAGAGAACACTCGAAAAACGCCCTTTTGTTGGCAGAGTTTTTAGAATCACACCCAAAAGTAAAAAAGGTAAACTATCCTGGACTAAAAAACAATACAAACTATAAAAATGCTCAAAAATATTTTGACGAGGGCGCAAGCAGCGGTCTTCTTAGTTTTGAAGTAGCCTCACTTCAAGAAGCAGTAAAAGTGGTTGATGCAACTAATCTCTACTCGCTTGTTGTAAATATAGGCGACTCTAAATCAATAATTACACACCCTGCTTCAACCACTCACCAGCAGCTTACTCAAGAGGAGCTTGCAGCTTGCGGAGTTCCTGCAGGGCTTATTAGAATCTCTTGCGGCTTAGAGAGTATTACTGACTTAATAGCGGATATAAAACAGGCTCTTGAGGCGTAAATTTGTCACTAAACCTTAAGACACATACAGAACATTTTACAAATCCACTCTATCTAGAGAGTGGACGTATTTTAGAACCATACGACATTGCTTACGAAACATACGGTACTCTAAATGACGACAAAAGTAATGTTATCGTCATATGCCATGCACTAACAGGTTCACACCACTGTGCAGGAACTTATGAGGGCGATAAAAAACCCGGCTGGTGGGATAATCTAATAGGTCCTTCAAAAGCGGTTGATACCGATAAATACTTTGTTATTTGTACAAATGTTATAGGAAGCTGTTTTGGTTCAACAGGTCCTATGAGTCCACAACACCCGCATCAAAATCCATACCGTTACAAATTTCCGGTTATTACCATAAAAGATATGGTCAAGGCTCAAAGAATTCTTTTTGACAAACTCGGCATTCATAACGTTCATGCGATTATAGGCGGCTCTATGGGCGGTATGCAAGCACTTCATTTTGCAGTTCATTACCCTGATTTTGCATCAAAAACAATATCTTTAGCCACAACGCATGCAACTCAACCTTGGGCTATCGCATTTAATAAAATAGCTCAAGAAGCGATACTAAAAGATCCTGATTTCAAAGGCGGATACTACGAGCACGAAGATATTGTAAAAAGTGGATTATCGGGCTTAGCAGTCGGAAGAATGGCAGGGCATATTAGTTTTCTCTCGCATGAGTCGATGCAGGGCAAATTTGGCAGAGAGTATAAAAGTACAGATGGACTTTACGAGCTATTTGGAAAGTTTCAAGTGGAGCTTTTTTTAGAGTACAATGGATATAATTTTACAAAGTGGTTTGACCCGTTGTCTTACCTGTACATTACAAAAGCGATAAATATTTATGATCTCTCACGCGGATTTGACTCGCTCAGTGAGGCTCTGCAAAAAGTAAATACTCAGCTACATCTAATTAGCTTTAGTAATGACCTACTCTTTAGAAGCTATGAGATGAAAGAGATTAGTGATACTTTAACTAAAATAGGATACAAAAATCATCACTATCTAGATGTAAAGAGTGACTATGGGCATGACTCCTTTTTGGTAGAAGTTAATAAGTTTGAAAAATATATAGAGGAGGCGTTAAATGGCTAAAGAGGCTTTAACTAAAGAAACCGAAGGTTTTGAATCAAAACTGCAAAATGCAAAAAAAATTCTAGATACTTTAATGAACCCTGAGATTACGTTAGCAGATAGTGTAAAAGCGTATGAAGAGGGTATGAGTGAACTCTCAAAAGCTCAAAAAATACTAGAAGATGCAGAGATAAAAATAACAAAGATAAAGGCAGAGTAGTGCTAGCTGCGGTGCTTCAACTAAGTGCTCAAGGTATGAGCTCAACTAAGCTATACAACTATATTAGAATCGCAAGCAAACAGGGAGTAAAGGTTCTTCTTTTAGGCGAATATATACTAAACCCATTTTTTAAAGAACTTCAAACTCTTTCAAACGACATGATAAAAGAGCATTCAGAGCATCAAATAAAAGTCCTAAGAGAGCTAGCTTCTACTTATAATCTCACTATTATCGCACCAATTATTATTGTTAAAAAAGCAAATATCTACAAAGTTATTGCAAAGTTTGCTCCATCATCTACTTCCTACTACCAACAGCAGCTTCTTATAAACTATCCGCACTGGAATGAGGAGAAGTTTTTTGCAAATGAACAAAAGGCTATAGAAGCCCCTTTAATATTTAAGATAGAGGGGTTTAAATTTGCTATAATTAGTGGATTTGAGCTCCATTTTGATAAAATATTTGAAGAGCTTAGTCATAAAAATGTTGATTGTATCTTAGTACCGAGTGTATCGACATTTGACTCTTACGAGAGATGGAAAGCGCTTGTTCTCTCTCGGGCATTTACTCAAAACTGCTATATTTTAAGAGCAAATAGGATAGGTGAATATAAGGATAAAGAGTTTACATGGCGTTTTTACGGAGATTCGCTTTTAGCTTCTCCAAACGGCGAGCTTCTAGAGCATTTAGGAAACAAAGAGGAGCTTATGATTGTTCAGATGCACCACTCAGAAGTTCTTGCTGCAAGAAGATTCTGGGGCTTTAGGGATATGATACATAAAAGGAGTAGCTTATGATGAACTATTTTCAACGTCAAGTACAACTTTGGGGGGAGGAGACTCAACTCTCTTTGCAAGATAAAAAGATAGCGGTTGTAGGTGCCGGCGGACTTGGAAGTTCTCTAGCATTTGCTCTTGGTTCAAGCGGTATTGGTGAAATACATATGATAGATTTTGATGAAGTCTCAACTCACAACATCCATAGACAGATTGCATTTAAAATTGGTGATGAGGGCAAAAATAAAGCTGCTATTAATGCAGCGCTTATTGAGAATAGATGCCCCTTTGTCAAGGCTATTGCGCATGAGTGCAGATTTGATGAGTGGTGCAAAAAGAATATTTATGTTGATTTAATTATTGATGCAACAGACAATCTTCCTACTAGAGGCGAAATAGACAGTTACTGCAGAGATAAAAAATCGCCTTGGATATATGGAAGTGTTGAAGCATATCATGGGCAGGTCTGCTTTTTTAAGGACTCCTCTTTTAGAGATGCCTTTAAAATAACATCAAAAACTCCAGCCGGTATTACCGCTCCTATAGTTATGCATGTAGCATCTCTTCAAGCAAACCTAGCACTAAGATATCTAGCCGGACTAAGTGTTAAAAAAGACTTCTTGTATTATCTGTTTTTTAACAGTGAGGGCGAATATATTACCCAGAAGTTCTCTCTTCCAAAAGCATAATGGAGTTTATATGAAAATTTTATCAATTATATTTTTTCTGATTTTCAATCTTGGAGCTGCCCAAAGTGTTTCTGTTGCACAAAAACCAAAAGCAGATCTTGAAGCGATATCAAAATATGCTATTAAATTCGGTACGGGCACGGATAGCGATATATATGTTTTTGTAGACCCGCTCTGCGATTACTCTCGTGCGCTAATAAAAAAGATAGATGAGAACAAAATGTTGCAACTATCTAACACTTACTATGTATTTCTATACAGACTTCCTATTCTTAACTCCGAGGAGACAATACACTACATATATGAGTCCTTAAATCCAAAAGAGACACTTATAGATATAATGGTATATGAAGATGAGATAGAACTAAGCAACTATAAAGCCAGACAAACTACATTAGATATGATTGAAGAGATTGCAGATGTTGCAAAGAGTCTTGATATAAAGCAGCGTCCATATATGATCTCTTTTGATAAAGGTTCAAGCTACTGTAGAGTCTCAGAGGGAGAGGCTTCGTGCCTAGAGGAGTTTGACAGCCATTAACCTCTATTTTATAGATTTTAGATATAATTTCACCTACTATTAAAGGCACTAAAAACTATGAATTTTGAACCCTATCCATTTGAAAAACTTAATAATTTACTTAAAGAGATTGCGCCAAATAAAGAGTATGAACCATCTGTTTTAACCATAGGCGAACCACAATTTGAAACTCCTGACTTTATTCAAAAAACGCTTTGCAAAAATGCCAATCTTCTTAGAAAATATCCTAAAACTATCGGTGAAGATGAGCTAAGAGAAGCTCAAAGAGCCTTTGTTGCAAAAAGATTTGGCGTCAATCTTAGCAATGAGCAGATTATCCCTACTTTTGGAACAAGAGAGGTACTTTTTAACTTCCCTCAATTTCTACTTTTTGATAAAAAAGAGCCTTGCATCGCCTTTACAAATCCTTTTTATCAGATTTATGAGGGTGCGGCAATCGCTTCAAGAGCAAAAACAATCTATCTAAATCTTACACAAGAAAATAACTTTAAGCCTCTAATTGATGAGGAGAAGTTATCTGCATCTCATCTTGTAATTTTAAACTTTCCAAATAATCCCACTACATCCACGCTCACTCTTGATGAGCTTGGCGAGTGGGTTAAGCTCGCACTTAAGCATAATTTTGTACTTTTAAATGATGAGTGTTACAGCGAAATTTATACAGACAAGCCGATTCCCTCACTTCTTGAGGCATCATTACATGTAGGAAACAGGGAGTTTAAAAATATTCTTATTGTTAACTCCATCTCAAAACGCTCATCCGCTCCAGGACTTCGCTCAGGTTTTATTGCAGGTGATGAAAAGATACTAAAAGAGTACATGAGCTATAGAACCTACATAGGTTGTGCCTCCCCTCTTCCGCTTCAAAGTGCTGCAGCGGCTGCTTGGAGTGATGAGCAGCATGTAGAAGATGCAAGAGCAATTTATAAACAAAACTTTGAAGCCGCGCGCGAGATTTTAGGTATTGAGATTCCAGATGCTACCTTTTACATTTGGCTAAAAGTTCCAAATGCACTTGAGTTTACAAAAAAGCTATATAGCAAATACAATGTAAAAGTTTTACCCGGAGAGTATTTAGCTAGAGACGATGAGAATTGTATAAATCCCGGCAAAGATTTTATAAGAATCGCGCTTGTTGAAGATCCGAAAAAAACAAAAAATGCACTAAAGAGAATAAAGGAGTGTCTATCGTGAGTGAAACAGAAAAATTAAAAGCAGAGGTGCTTCAAGCACAACAAAACTCTGACATAGCCTCTTTATATCTACTTGAGCAGCGTGCACATGACACTTTTGATGAAGATATGCTTCAAAATTTTTATATAAATATACTTGATTTAGCACTAGAGAGATTAACAGACACGCTTGAGACACACAGAGTAATGGATATGAGTGAAGTTCAAGACTTTGCAACGCTAAGAGCTCTGTATGAGTATGCCATAGAGCATTACAGCGCAGGAAAAACATCTGATGCGAGTGCTCTTTTTGAAGTTTTAAGCGGACTTAGTAATGACAAGAAGTTTTCATCGGCTCTTAAATTTCACTGGATTGCCTCTAAAGAAAACGTCTCTTTTGATAATTTCTTATCAGATATAGCCGATATTGATTCAACACAAGATGCGGGAACGTTTTATATAAGTTGCTTTAACAGCGAGGCACAGAAATTGCTAGACAACCCCAAAATAGATACGGAGTAAGCGAATGAAAATTCATTTTATTGGTATTGGCGGAATTGGGATATCAGGGTTGGCGCAGTACATGCACTTTCAAGGTCATGAGATAAGCGGTTCGGATATATCTGATACGGTAATAACTAAAAAACTTCGTAAGCTTGGCATTAAAGTTACAGTTCCTCATGATGCCTCTGCTATAACAGATCAGGAGTTAGTTGTTCACTCTGCTATTATCCGTCCTGATAATCCTGAAATCGTTGAAGCAAAAGAAAAAGGTATCGAGGTTCTTGCCCGTCGAGAGGCGCTACTGCGTATTTTAAACAACTTAAAAGTTTACTCTGTCGCAGGCGCACATGGCAAAAGTACTACAACTGCAATACTAACGGCTATCATGGAGGGCTCTGCAATCATAGGTGCAGAGTCAAAAGCATTTGGCTCAAATGTACGATATAACCCGCAAAGCGATGTAATGCTCTTTGAAGCAGATGAGAGTGATGGCAGTTTTATAAACTCAATCCCACACTGTGCAATTGTTATAAACGCCGAGCCTGAGCATATGGAGTATTATGACTATAATTACGAGCTTTTTTACGACTCTTACAAAACATTTATAAAATCTGCACCTTGCCGTGTCTTAAATGCAGAAGACCCATTTTTAAGCAAACTTATTGATGAAGTTGATGCTAAGTGGCTCTACCCAAGCAAAGATATCACAGATATAAAATTTGTACTGATTGATAATGAGCCTCATACGAGATTTACCCTTAAAGATTTGGGCAGTTTTGATGTTTGGGGATTTGGAAAACACATTGCACTTGATGCCTCTTTGGCTATTTTAGCAGCAAATGAGTCCATGGATATTGAGATAATTAGAGAGAAGATACTTACTTTTAAGGGTATTAAAAAACGCTTTGATATTGTCGGATCTGAAAAAGGAAGCGTAATAATAGACGATTACGGTCATCACCCTACAGAGATAAAAGCTACCTTTGAGTCGGTCAAAGAGTATGCTCTTTTAAAAGGATTTGATAAGATTACGGCAATCTGGCAACCGCATAAATACTCAAGGACTATAGACAATCTTGAAGAGTTTATAAAGTGTTTTGAAGGGGCAGAGGAGCTTATAATACTTCCTGTTTGGTCTGCAGGCGAGTCGATAAAAGAGATTGACTTCAAAGAGAAATTTAAAAGGTACAACTTAATTATGGCTGACAATATAACAAGAGCAAACAACACTATTACTATCATGAAAGATAAAGAAGTGTTAAAAATATTAGACAAAGGTCTTATCATCGGTTTTGGTGCCGGTGACTTAACTTACCAGATAAGAGGAACTGCATAATGGCATATATAGCTGGGCTAGTAGTTGTAGCTCTCTTCTTTTTAGCACTGCACTACTTTACTGAACTAACCCGTTCTCAAAAAACAGTAGTAACCGGAATAGTTTTATCTATCGTTTTATTTGCTATAGCATACAATAAATATAATGACAAAAGAACTCAAATGATGCTTGATGCTGTTTTAAGATATAACCAAAATAGTACAATCATTTGCCAAGGCGTAGAGGTAAACAAAGAGAACTTTACACTTAGTATAGGCACATACACTTTCATAGGTAAAGAGAACACTCCATACTATGGTCAGATGATTAGTGCATCTAAATGCGAGTAGAGAGTGATTCAAGGATTGATTTACTAATCAATCAGCTAGATTTAGGCGAGCATATTGCCCTATTTAGACAATTTTTCTCACGAGATGACTCTCTTTACATGGAGGGTGACCAAGAACTTCACTACCGCTTTATTATGGCACTTGATGCCATAGAGTTTAAAGCTCCCCCAAAAGTAGCTGACTTTACAAATATAAAACTTCATCTAAAAAAACATGGCGTACTACAATTTGAACAGATTTTTGAAATTATTAAAGTCGTACGCTATTTTAGATATTTTAAAAATAAAAATCTCCAAGGCATTATCGGCGAATGGATGGATAGATTTGTAGTTGAGCAAAAATTTTTAGATGTTGAGCAGTACTTTACTAATGAGGGCAAATTTGATGAGAATCTAGATGAGACTCTTTTTGCTTTAAGTGCCAGAATAAAAGAGCATAAAGCCAACATGAGCGGCTCTTTAAAAAGGCTTACCTCCACTCAAAAAATATCGCCCTACCTTATTGATACCCAAATTCATCTCATCAATGACGAGGAGTGTCTCCTTGTTCGCGGTGGATTTAATCATGTGCTAAAAGGCGCAGTAGTAGGCAGAAGTGCAAGCGGTGGTTTTTATGTCTCTCCCGATAGCATACTAAAGACAAAAGAGCAGATACGCTACATAAACCAAGAGAGAGAAGCTATCTTTTACACTTATGCAAAAGAGTTCTCATCAAAACTCTCGGAGCTCTTACCTTTTATAAACTTTGTCGATAAAGAGTTTACAAAGTTTGATAACTATCAAGCCAGAGTCCTGTTTGCAAAGAGTAAAAATCTCCAACTCATTAAGTCAAAAAAAGATTCAAAAATTATTTTAGATAGTTTCATTCACCCTGCACTTCACAATGCAAAGCCTATACATGTGGACTTTTCCAAAAATATACTTATGGTCACAGGTGTAAATGCCGGTGGTAAGACTATGCTCTTAAAATCAATTTTAAGTGCGGCTTTTATGGCAAAATATATCATACCCATGAAGCTAAATGAACATAAGTCTCACATAGGAAGCTTTAAAAATATATTGGCAGTCATTGATGATCCGCAAAATGTAAAAAACGATATCTCTACTTTTGCAGGACGAATGCAGCAGTTCTCAAAAATATTTGAGTACAGAGATGCACTTATCGGAGTCGATGAGATAGAGCTGGGAACGGATAGTGATGAGGCTGCCGCACTATTTAAAGTAATACTTGATGAGTTAATTTTACGCGGACAAAAAATCGTAGTAACAACCCATCACAAGCGACTAGCTGCTCTTATGGCAGATCGTGATGATGTTGAGCTTATGGCAGCTATTTATGATGAGCAAAATAGAGCTCCGACCTATGAGTTTATGCAAGGGATTATAGGTAAGAGTTACGCATTTGAGACCGCACAGAGATACGGCATCTCAAACAAAATCGTTCAAGAAGCAAAAGCTCTCTACGGTGACAACAGCGAAAAGCTAAACATGCTTATAGAGAGAGGCTCACAACTAGAGCGCGAGCTTAAACAAAAGCACAAAAAAGTTGATGAAAAAATAGAAGAGCTGCAGATAAAAGAGCGGACTCTAAAAGAGCAGGAAATCAAGCTTTTTGAGGAGCTCCAACGTGAGAAAAATTTGCTCAAAGAGAGTTATAAAACTGCTATAGATGAGGCAAAGCAAGCAGCTCGCGCTGGAGATATGAAGGCTATTCACAGAGCGATGAATGAAGCCAATAAAAAGCTCCCCCTTGAAAAAAAAGAGAAAATAACTCCACATATAGAGTTTAAAGTCGGCGATAATGTTAAATATCATAGCAAAAAAGGCGTTATAGTCGCCATGAAAGATAAAAAAGAGGCGATTGTAGAACTTGATGGAATGCGAGTACGCGTTAAGACATCGCAACTAAAACACACTCAGCTCATAAAACAGAAGCCAACTACCGATGTAAAATTAAATGTTGAAAAAAAAGCGGGCTTAAAGTGTGATCTTCACGGTATGAGAGCCGAAGAAGCAAATGAGGTTTTGGACAAATTTATCTCCGACGCACTCATAAACGGATGGGATGAAGTTGTAGTCTATCACGGCATAGGAACGGGAAAACTCTCCTACGCCGTCAAAGAGTTCCTAAAAGCTCATCCAAAAGTCAAGAAATTTGAAGATGCACCACAGTATCTGGGTGGATTCGGTGCAAAAGTAGTGACACTATAGTGAAAAAAGCAGCAATTATCGGCGGCGGTGCATCTGGACTTTTGTGTGCTATATTTTGTGCCAAAGAGAATATAGATGTAGATATTTTTGAACAAAATTCTAAATGTGCTAAGAAGATTCTGGTCTCCGGAAACGGGCGCTGCAACATTACAAATACAAACCTCACTTATCATGATTACTTCTCACAAAATCCTCTATTTGTAGAGTTTGCACTTAAAGAGTTTGGCTTTGTTAAGTTTGAGAAGTTCTGCCATAGCATTGGGCTTTTACTTGACATAAAAGATGACGGACGAGTCTATCCTCTTAGCAACGAAGCAAAAAGCGTTGCATCTCTGCTGATTAATTATGCCAAAAACCTAGGCGTTACTTTTCATACGGATACAAAAATAACGGACATTAAAAAGCTCTTATATGAGCATGACGCAGTTGTCGTAGCAACAGGTTCTGAGGCTGCTTCACATCTTGGTGGAAACAGTGACGGAGTTGAGTTTGCAAAAGCCTTTGGACACAATATAATCCCGACCTATCCTTCACTTGTGCAACTTCATCTTGATTCAAAAATTGTAAAAAAGATGAGCGGAGCCAAGGCTAGTGGGGAGGTTACACTTCTTATAAATAGTAAAAAAGAGCTTACATGTAAGGGAGATATTCTTTTTACAGACTACGGTGCCTCAGGATTTGCGATATTAGATATCTCTCAAGGAGCAAGTGTCGCTTTGATGGAGCATTCACATGTAAGCATCTCAGTAAATCTGCTTCCCGCCTTTACTGCGCAAAAGCTCTCATCTCATATAAGCACTCTTGCTCAAAATATGCCTCATTTTTCTATTTTAGATATCTTAGCAGGGCTTGTTCCGCTAAAAATTGCTCAAGCTATTTTAGAAGATTTAGATATTCTAGCTTCTACATGTAATAATGAAATCAATATGAAACTAGCCAAAAAAATAGCAAACCAGCTCTTAAACTGGCGCTTTGAGGTAAGTGACACACATGGTTTTCGTCACGCAGAAGTAGCAGGCGGTGGAGTCGATACCACAGAGATAAATCCAAAAACTTTTGAGTCATTAAAACAGAAAAATCTATACTTCTGCGGAGAGGTGTTGGATGTTGTAGGCAAAAGAGGCGGATATAACTTTGCCTTTGCTTGGGCAAGTGGATATTTGGCGGCAAAAGATATCACTAAAGTTTAAATATTTAAATCCCCATCCCATTTAGCTGATTTGCAACATACTTTGCATGATTATCCGTCATTCCAACTATATAGTCAACAACTCTTTGATACATGTTATATAGACTCTCTCCCTTTTGAGGTCTATCTTCTTGCATAAGTTCTAAAGCACGTTTATATCTAAAAGATAGCTTCTCCTCATCACCCTTTTTGTAAAAATCGTATGTTGCATGTATGAGGTTATCTAATAGCGTCTCAATGATATTGTACGCTCCAAGTTCAAGCTCTATCTTTCTTTTTTCGTTAAATATCTCTTTGCTAGCAAGACTTTTTGCCTCTTCTATGGCTCTTTTGTACTCTTTGTTTGTAAAAAGCTCTATCAAATTCTTTGGTTGCTTTTCACTCATAATTGCATCAAAATTATCTTCAAACACTTCCATTGTATGCACGGCCAAGTTATGAATCGAGATAGCAACAAGTCTTGAGATTTTTTTAATATCAGAGTATCTATCATCCTTATATATCTTACTAACCTCTTCTTTTGAGCATAGAAGAGTAAAGATAGTTTTTGTATCTTGAAGCGTTATGATTTTTAACTCAACTGCATCTTGCAGATCCAAAAGCCCGTAGCAGATGTCATCAGCTGCTTCCATAAGGTATGAGAGTGGATGCCTTTTATATGAGCCGTCTCTCTCAACAAGTCCTAACTCTAAAAATAGAGTCTTAAAGAACTCCGCTTCGCTTTGAAAAAAGTTGAACTTTGATTTGCCCAGATGTTCACATCTGCTTGAGTCGTGAGGATACTTTACCAAAGCACCCAGTGTTGCAAAAGTAAGCCTCATTCCACCGTTAAAAAGGTTGTTCTCTATCTGACTCACGACTCTAAAGCTTTGAGCATTTCCGTCAATATGGATAAAATCTTCAAGCTCATCTACTCGTAGTTCCTTTAAAAAACTCTTCTCTTTGTTGCTCTTAAACCACTCTTTTATAACCTCCTCTCCCGCATGTCCAAAAGGCGGATTTCCGATGTCATGAGCCAAACATGCCGTCTGGATAATATACGCCACATCATAAGGGTCTATCTCCATTTGTGGGTATCTTTTACTTAAAAATTCCCCTGCTCTAAGCCCGAGACTTCGCCCTACACTTGCGACTTCCAAGCTGTGTGTAAGTCTGTTGTGTACATGGTCGTTTTTTGAGAGCGGGTGAACCTGCGTCTTTTTTGAGAGTCTTCTAAAGGAGTTGCAAAATATTACTCTGTCGTAATCTTTATGAAAACTGCTTCTGTAATACTTCTGCTCATCATCCTCTCTAATATCATCTTTTGCATAATATCTTTTGCTTGAGAGTAGCTTTTTAAACATCGTTTATCTCCTAATACAAAAATCATATACCGTTATAGCATATTTTATGTAATATCGCCACATTAACAAAAACAAAATCTTAACTCTTTTTGGATAAACTACTTTTATATAAACAGAAGGATTCCTACATGTCAACACCGCTTATAATTCTTATAGTAATTGCTCTTATCCTAATTTTAATGTACAACTCACTCGTTGCAAAGAAGAATCAGGTTACAAATATATTTGCAAGTGTTGATACTGTTCTTAAAAAACGCTACGACCTCATCCCAAACCTTGTCGCATCGGTGAACAAATATATGGAGCATGAGAAGTCGCTTCTAGAGGAGGTCACAAAACTTCGCGCAGAAGCAAACAGGCCAAATATCAGCGATGAGCAAAAAATAACTCTAGATGCAAAAGTAAGCTCCGCTCTTGGCTCTATAATGGTAGCTGTTGAGAACTATCCTGAATTAAAAGCAAATGAAAACGTAATGCATCTTCAGCGTACTCTAAATGAAGTTGAAGAGCAGATTTCAGCCGCAAGACGTGCATATAATCAAGCCGTAACAGACTATAACAATGCAATTGAGATGATACCTACAAACTATATGGCTTCGCTTATGAGCTACAAGCAAAAAGAGGTATTTGAGATAGTTGAGAGCCAACGCAAAAACATAAATGTTAAAGAGCTTTTTAATTAAAGGCTTACTTAGATGAAAAGTGTAAGCGAGCTTACGGATTTTTATTATAAGAATCTATTTCCTACTCTGAAAAATCTTGAAGATAAGAGAAAAAAAGTAAAAGAGAGAATGATTCTTATCTCGATTATCTATACTCTTTTATTTGCTCTAATTGCTTATGCGATAGGAGATTTTTATGAATTTATCTTAGTTGCATATATAGTTCTAGGGACAATTATATATAAGTTTTTGATAAAAGATTATACCCATGAATTTAAACTAAACGTAATAAAACCGCTCATTCATGCAATCGACAACTCCTTGCTCTACTCATCTACAACGCACGTCTCAGACTACTTATTTGAGCACTCAAACCTTTTCTCAAAGCCCGACAGACTAAGTGGAAACGACTATGTAAAGGGAAAAATAGATAACATTAACATACAGTTTTCAGACATTCATGCCCAAAAAAGGCATAAAAACTCAAGAGGCAAAGAGAGTTGGAGCACTTTATTTCAGGGTCTTTTTTTAGTTGCAGATTTTAACAAACATTTTTACGGCGAGACGGTAGTTCTGCCCGATACTGCTCAAAACAGTTTTGGATCTCTTATAGGTCACTGGCTACAATCAAATAACATCTCAAGAGATGAGCTTGTAAAAATGGATGACACCGAGTTTGAAAAAGAGTTTGTAGTTTACTCTAGCGATCAAGTCGAAGCAAGGTACATACTATCTAATGCACTAATGAAAAAGCTTCTTTTCTTTAAAGAAAAATCAAAACATGATATCTATATCTCCTTTATCGGTGCAAATATATATATGGCAATAAGCTATGAAAAAGATCTCTTTGAGCCCTCTATTTTTAGCTCTTTATTGGAGTATAAGGTGGCCATGGAGTATATAAAGACTCTGCATCTAGCCATAAGCGTTGTAAAAGAGTTAAAACTAAATCAAAGATTGTGGAGCAAAACATGACAACAAAAACAGCAATTCTCTTCTTGGCTATATTTACCATAAACGTATGGGCAGTTACTATAAACGATACTCTAAAAAATGTAGTTATCGACGCAGAAAATGGAGGTCTTGCAAGTGACGGCACTGCTTGGAACTCATCAATAATTAAAGATAAAGTATATGTAATGTTCTACATAGACCCTGATGAGAAAGACACAAACGAGCATTTTTCAAAAAAGTTAAATGAGAAGAGCTATGATAAAACCAACTATGGGGAGATTGCAATCGTCAATCTTGCAGCAACTTGGAAACCAAATGTTGTAATAGAGTCCCTTTTAAAGAGTAAACAAGAAGAGTTTCCCGACACCATATATGTCAAAGACAAAAAGAGTGTTTTAGTAAAAGAGTGGGGATTAGAAGATGATGCATCAAACATACTTATCTTCTCTAAAGACTCAAAGCTTCTATTTTACAAATCCGGAAAAATCAGCCAAGATGAGATGCAAAAAGCGTTTAGTATCATAGAAGAGAATCTACAATGAACGAACAAAAGATATTTCTTCTTAGCATAAAAGATTTTTTAACCCCTAAAATGCTCAAATATGCTCTTTTGCCTTTTATTATTAGTTTAATTGTTATGTATATTCTCTTTTTTGTAATAGCCGGCATCGGGATTGAGCAACTTGGTTCATTAGATGTTCAAAGCTCACAAACAACTATACAAGACGGTATTCCTCACACAGAGACTATAGAGGCAAAGCTTGAAGGCTCGGCAATTATGAAATTTTTTATGAGCTATGCCGTGACCTCTTGGCTGGCAACATTTTTCATCTACGCCATTGGCGGATTTTTAACAATATACGCCTCCATATTTGTTGCAATAATTATCATCGGTTTTTTAACACCGTTAGTCTTAAAGGAGCTTCAAAAAAGACACTACATGGATATAGAGATGATAGGTTACTCAAACCCTATCTCTGCAATCTTTTTAGCTCTGAAGTGGACAGCGACCATGGTTTTGCTCTTTGTTTTGCTTATACCTTTTTACTTTATACCGCTTGTAAACATTGTGGCAATCAATATACCGCTATACTACTTTTTTCACAAGATGCTCACTTTTGATGTCTCATCAAACATCTGCACTAAAGAAGAGAGCAAGCAGATAAGCTACTTTAACGCAAATAGATTAAGAGTAAAGACGCTGCTTCTGTATCTTTTCTCCCTAGTTCCTTTTGCAATATTTTTTGGGGCTATATTTTTTGTGATTTATTTGGGACATACCTATTTTCTAGAGGTTAAAAAAATTAGAGAAAATTAGAACTAAACTGTTAATTGATTTTTTCTATTTTCATATCATCAAACATTTTTTGAATTAAAGAGGCAAAGAGTTTCTCGCTTTTCTCCCCTTTGTAGTCCATATATGCGGTGTAGATTTTTTTATCTTCATAAAAAAGCTCTGCTACAACCAGACCGTCATAACTATAATCTGAAGATGTTTTTGAGAGTGGATTTGTACATGCTTTTGTGTAATCTCTATGTTCGACTCTTAGTTTGTAACTCGATTTCTCGATGTTAAAACCTTTTTTTTGAATTATAGCCGTTGCACTATCTTTAGAAAACTTATCATTTGCAATAATTTCTAACTTTTTAAACGAGAGACCTATTTTATTTTTATCATGGATGTTTGTATAGATTTTAGAATCGCATCCGGTAAAGGCAAAAATTAAAAGAAGTAAAAAGAGCCTAGCATAAAAAGCTAGGCCAAATAGTTTATAGTTTTGAGATATACTCTGCAAGTGCTTCTATCTCATCTTCGCTGAGTTTAGATACCTGACCTACCATTATGCCTTTCATAGCACCACCATATGTTCCATCTTTATACCCGTGAAGTGAATCTGCTATTTTCTTAGCATCCCAACCTTTAATAATCTGAGATTTTCCAAGAGCCGGCTTTGAAGCATCTGGACCATGACATGCTGCACATACCTGATACATCTTCGCAGCATCTACCTTAGGTGCTGTAACTGCTTCTTCTATCTCCTTAGTTTTAGCTACAACAGCCTCTTTTACCTCTTGTGTCTTTTGGGAAACAGCCTCTTTTGCTTCTTGTGTCTTTTGGGAAACAGCCTCTTTTGCTTCTTGTGCTTTTTCAACTACTTCCTCTTTTGGCTCTTGTGCCTCTTGCTCTGCTTCACTCTTAAGCTCTTTAGCACTTTGAGTTATGCTTTGAGTTGATGTGTCTTGAGTCTCCTCTTTACTCTCACTGCTACAACCGACTAAAAATAACGCTAAGATCGCTGATATTAATATTTTCATTAATAATCTCCTTTTTTTCGCATTATACTCTAATTTTTAAACTCTAAAATAAAATTTTTATTAACATTTTATATCTAATTTTTTTAAAATTATTCTTTTTAGATAATTAGAGATAGAATAGTTAAAAATTGTTATACAACCAATGGAAAAAACGGATATGAATAAGATAAACTCTCTTAAAAGAAAAAATAACTTTAAATATTTTATTCTAATAACTATAATGCCTATATTAGGTGTTGTCGTAATATTTACATATGCCTTTTTACAGGTGCAAAAAGATTTAAAATTTATAACAGAAGAGATAACAGGCTTAGAGACAATAAAAGAGATTCAAAATAGTGTTTTTAATATTCAAAAACTAAGAGGTTTGGCATGTATTCAAACTCCAACAGCAGACTCAACAAAAGAGCTAGAGCTTATAAAAGAGAAAGTCTCAAAAAACTTTATGTTGCTACAGCAAAAAATTGGCGCTCAAAATGAAAAGACACCGCTTAAAGCCGAGCTACTTGGCTTTATTGATTCTATTGAGAAAGATTTTTTAAAGACTGCTGGCTTTAACTATTTATCTGAAATAATAGAGGAGCTGATGAACTACTCCAGTAAAATCTCTTATGAATGCAATCTTGTACTTGACTCAGAGTTAAACTCCTATGTTATGGTTGATAATGTACTCTACCTTTTACCACAACTTATAGAGTATAGTGGACAAATAAGAGCAATTGCTACAAGCACAAAAGATAGAAAATTAACAAAGCAACAAAAAGAGTACTTTGCTATACAACTAAACAAAATCAAAGAGAATTTAAAAAAATTGGAATTTAATCTCGCTATTTTATATAAAACAGAGCAAAACATTGACATGAGAGAGCCTCATTTAAAGATGAAAAAGGCGCAAAGTAATATTATAGAATTTACAGAAAAACATCTGCTTAATATTAAGAGTGTGCCTCCTGATCCAAATAAAATTTTTGAACTAACTACCAAAAACATTAATTCTATAATTGCTCTTTATGATATCAATATAGCGCTGTTAGAAAAAAGTCTTGACAACAGACTCAAAGAGGCAAATAAACTCTCAATTTATGTAATCTTAACAGGGCTTATCGCTATTTTATTTATTATATACATAAATGGAATTTTTTATCGCAAAAATAGAAGTTTTATAGAGGAGATACACAGGATGACCATTACTGACTCTATGACCTCTTTATATAATAGACGATACTTTGATGAAGTTTTTGGGAGTAATCTAAAGATACAAAGCAGAACAAAACAGCCGCTAGCATTTATTATTTTAGATATAGATTTTTTCAAACAGTATAACGATACGTATGGACATCATGAAGGAGATAATGTTATAAAAATAGTAGCAGAAAAACTAAAAGAGTCTCTTAAAAGAGCCGGTGATATGGCTTTTAGGCTTGGAGGTGAAGAGTTTGGGATTTTATGTATCGGTATCAATCATGCAGAAGCACTCTCTTTTTCTAACACTATAAAAGAAAATATTGAAGATGAAAAAATAGAACATGAAAAAAATAGAGCAAGCAGATACTTAACAGTCTCCATGGGGGTTATTATTATCGAACCTAATCTACTCTTTACTACTAATGAAATATATAAGTTTGCAGATGAAGCACTATATGAAGCTAAGCAAAAAGGGCGTAATCAAGTTGTAGTCTATAAGCACAAATCTTAAGCTTACTCCTCTTTCTCCTCCTCTTTTAATACCATTGCCCTATAGGCTTCATCTTTTGGAACTAGTCCGGCTTCATATAGAAACTGAGAGGGTAAAAAGTTGATTTTTTTTATCTTGTCATACTTTGCATAAGCGAGATAAAGTATATCTTTTGCGCGAGTGACTGCTACATAAAAAAGCCTTCTCTCCTCATCTAGTGAGCCGCCGCGCTGCATCAGTTTTCTATTTGGAAAACGACCGTCCATTAAGTCAACTATATAGACCTCTTTATACTCCAACCCTTTTGAAGCATGCACGCTAAGAAGATTGACACCCTCACCCTGTGTTAAATCTGATGAACCCAAAATCATTGCATTTAAAAATCTCTCATGCTCACTATATGGCTTTGATAGCTCCTCTAAAAGAACCATCTTTCTGGCTATTTTAGAGAGTGAGTCAGCTTTTTGTTTCTCATCGACAGTGCCGTCTTTTAACATGGCTCTTTTGCTTGAGAGTATCTCTCCTATATATTTATAAATAGCAGAAGATGTTATCTTAGTGACAATTATACGGGGCTGTTTAATACCTTTTAAATCACGAAACAGAAGATAAAAATCATGCAAAAATGTGGCACTATCTTTTGTTAGTTTTGGATGTTTTAAAATAGGGTTACGCATAAACTTATCTTCAAAACCAAGTTTTGCAAACTTACCCACGCTTCCAAGCTCTAAAAAATCATCAAATAACCCAAGCTGCTGGTTTAGTTTTCGTTTTTCAAATGGATTTTTAATAGATTCATCAGGTGCATAAAGCCCGTAAAATATACTTCCATGCCCCAAAGTTTTAAGTGCTATAAATATCTCTTTTGCCATGGCACTGCCTATACCTCTTACAAACTCAAAAAGGTGTATAAAAGACATCATATCCGACTCATTTACCAAAAGAGTATAAAAGTCAAGAACTGCTTTTACTTCACGCGAATCAAAAAAGCTAGTGCCTCCTTTTCGCTTACATGTTATTCCAAGCTCACGAAGCCCTACTTCTATGCCGTCAGCCGAGGAGTTGTTTCTAAAGATGACTGCTATCTCCTCTTTTGGAGTTTGCGTGTTGTTTATCTTGTACGCTATGTCATGATACTGATCAAAGAGCTCATCATAAGCGAGGAGTCTTGGAGGGTGTGCATCGTAAGTACGTGTGACTTCAAGTTTTTTAGGGTAAATTCTTTCATTATGCTCTATTACTTTTGTTGCAAGAGATAAAATCGGTACGGTTGAGCGATAATTTTTTGTCAGGGTATGAACTTTTGCATCAGGAAATTTTGTAGAAAATGTACCTATAATTGAGATATCTGCCCCGTTAAAAGCATAAATGCTCTGGTCATAATCGCCGACACAAAATAGTGAAGGAGGATTAATGGCATCAATTAGCGTGCCTTGAAGCGCGTTTGTATCTTGGTACTCATCTATAAGCACCTCCTTATATCCAAGCTCTCTTGTTTTGCACATGCTCCTAAAGTTTAAAAGCAAATCATTAAAGTTTACAAATCCATACTCTTTTTTAAGAGCCTCAAACTCATCTACAATATCAGCATAAATCATCGCAAAAAGTTCATGTTCGGGATACTTATTTTCAACCCACTCTTCAAAATTACTATTTAACTCTGTGTTTTGATAAAAAGAGTAAACATCATAAAGATAATTTCCGCCATATGGGGAAATTTCTGCTCCTATATGACCAAAGGAGCGCTTTTCATAAACACTTCTAAAGAGCGTCTTTAGTTCTCTTTGCTGCTTTAAGACAACCCTTTTATCATCTTTTTTAAGCCACCTATAACTTACCGCATGAAAAGTTCCGGCATCTATCTTAGAAGCCACCTCTTTACCAAAAAAATCTGCAACTCTTTGAACCATCTCTGCGGCTGATTTATTTGTAAAAGTAAGAAGTAAAATCTCTGCAGGTTTTATGCCTTTGTTTAATAAATATGCAATTCTTCCGACAATTGTCGAAGTCTTACCTGTTCCGGCAGAGGCTATAATAAGATTTTGCTCACTTGAGGATGTGGCTGCTAGATATTGTTCTTCATTTAAACGCGAAAGTGGCAAAAAAACTCCTATAAAACTAAAAGTGCAATTATACTATCATTAGCTTCAGTGTCCATTTCTTTTAAGTGACCCATCACATCTTTTTGGATATAATCGCAAAAATATTTTATATGATTTAAGGTCAACTACATGTCACAAAAGAGCTATGAACCAAACATAACAGAAGATGCATTTTATAAAATCTGTGAAGAGAGAGGCTACTTTGAAGTAGACTCTAACAAGGGTATTCAAGAGGAGGGGAAAAACTTCTCCATTATGATGCCTCCTCCTAATGTCACAGGTCGTCTTCATATAGGTCATGCACTTACATTTACACTTCAAGATATTATCACTCGCTATAAACGTATGGATGGTTATAAAACTCTATGGCAACCGGGAACCGATCATGCGGGAATTGCAACACAAAATGTAGTAGAGAAGCAACTCCTTGCTGAGGGTACTACAAAAGAAGAAATCGGAAGAGACGCATTTTTAGAGCGTGCTTGGGAGTGGAAAGCAGAATCTGCCACAATCATGACAAGCCAGCTTCGTAAAATGGGAGTAACTCCTGCATGGAAGCGTGAGCGCTTTACTATGGATGACGGACTTCAAAAATCTGTAAAAGAGGCTTTTGTTCATCTCTATAATCAAGGCTTAATTGTTCGCGGAAACTATATGGTAAACTGGTGTACGCATGACGGTGCACTTAGCGACATCGAAGTTGAACATGAAGACCATGATGGTAAGTTTTACCATATAAAGTATCCTTTTGCTGATGGAAGCGGCTTTGTTGAAGTTGCAACGACAAGACCTGAGACATACTTTGGCGACACTGCAGTTATGGTTCATCCAGAGGATGAGCGTTATAAACACTTAATCGGTAAAAAAATTAAACTTCCACTTCTTCAGAGAGAAGTCTCTATCATCGCTGATGAACATGTTGATATGGATTTTGGAACCGGCGTTGTTAAAGTTACACCGGCACATGACCAAAATGACTACGAAGTCGGTAAACGCCATGACTTGGAGTTTATTACAGTATTTGACGAAAAGGGTATTTTAAACGAGTACGCAGGCGAGTTTAAAGGTTTAGAGAGACTCCAAGCGCGTGATATTATTGTAAAAAGACTTGATGAGGAAGGCTTTGTAGTAAAAATCGAAGATCACAAACATCAAGTAGGTCACTGCTACAGATGTAAAAATATAGTAGAGCCTTATATCTCAAAACAGTGGTTTGTAAGAAGTGAAGTTGCAAAGAAGTCTATAGAAAAAACAAACAACGGCGAAGCAAAATTTTTCCCTCCTCATTGGATAAACTCATACAACGCATGGATGGGCGATCTAAGAGATTGGTGTATCTCACGTCAGCTTTGGTGGGGACATCAGATTCCTGTATTTTACTGCGGGGATTGTGAGCATGAGTGGGCAAGTCTAAAAGATGAAGAGCATACATGTCCAAAGTGCGCTTCAAAAAACATCTCTCAAGACCCAGATGTGCTAGATACTTGGTTTAGCTCCGCTCTTTGGCCATTTTCTACTCTTGGCTGGGGTCAAGGTGAATGGTGCGAAGCGCCAGAGAGGGACAACCTGGATTGCAATGGCGATGTTGATATGGACAAACTATTTAGTTCACAAGATATGAAAGATTTTTACCCGAACTCTCTTCTCATAACTGGCTTTGACATTCTCTTTTTCTGGGTAGCTAGAATGATGATGATGGGGGAGAGTTTTATAGGCGAGTTGCCATTTAATCATATATATCTTCATGCTCTTGTTCGTGACGAGCATGGGCAAAAAATGTCTAAATCAAAAGGCAATGTAATCGACCCTCTTGACATGGTAGAGAAATATAGTGCCGACATCTTGCGTTTTACTCTGGCAATCAGTGCCGCACAAGGGCGTGATATAAGAATGAGCACGGATAAGCTCGAACAAAACCGCAACTTTACAAATAAGCTCTACAATGCGGCAAAGTTTCTACAAATGAACGTAGATACATTTCCTGATTTAAAAGGTTTTTGCGTTGAGTCTCCTCTTGGACGCTACATGCTCTCAAGATTAAACGTAGCAACAGCGGAAGTTCGCTCATGCTTGGATGATTACAGATTTAATGATGCGGCAACTGCACTTTACCGTTTTATATGGAATGAGTTTTGCGACTGGGGAATCGAGCTAAGCAAAGCAGATAAAGGCGCTATTGTAGAGCTTGGAGCGATTTTCAAGGAGGCTATGAAACTGCTTCACCCTTTTATGCCTTTTATTACAGAGTATCTCTACCATGAGCTAAGCGGCACTTCACTTGAATCCTCAGAGTCGATTATGATTAAGAAGTACCCATATAAAACAAAAAAACGTCTAAAAGATGAAGCAAGATTTGAGATAATCATGGATACCATAGTCTCTATCAGGCGTGCTAAAGTTTTAGTAGATTTGGCAAACCAAAAGATAGAGAAGGCATATGTTAAGATAGATAATATAAATGAAAAAGAGCAAGAGCTCATGAAACCTTTTATACTAAGACTTGCTAAAGTCGATACTGTAGAGTTTACTAACTCTAAAGTAGAAAATGCAATAAGTGATATCTCCCAAAAGTGTGAGACATTTATACCGACACAAAGTATTGATCTCTCACCGATTATCAACCGCTTAACAAAGCAAGATGAAAAACTGCAACGCGAGATAGATAAGTTTTCCGGTATGTTAAACAATGAGCGTTTTGTTGCAAATGCACCCGAAGATGTTCTAGCTAAAAATCGTGAAGCGCTGGCTGATGCGATAGATAAGCAAAAAAAAGTAATGCAACAGCTTGATTTACTTAAAAACTAAGATAAATGAGCAAGCTTTTTGAACCTAAACTTTTTACTCTAATAAAATCAGGGATAAGCAAAGAACAACTTCTCTCAGACATCTTTGCCGGCATTGTTGTAGGCATTGTTGCTCTTCCTCTATCAATTGCATTTGCAGTAGCCTCGGGTGTATCCCCTGAAAAAGGTCTCATTACCGCAATAGTAGCAGGCTTTATAATCTCTCTTCTTGGCGGAAGCAGAGTCCAAGTCGGCGGTCCTACCGGAGCATTTATCGTAATAATCTACGCAATTGTACAAGAGTATGGGGTTGACGGGCTGATTATCTCTACCATGATGGCAGGATTTTTTCTGATAGTTTTTGGGCTTTTACGATTAGGAAATCTCTTAAAATATTTTCCTCATCCGCTTATTGTCGGTTTTACAAGTGGAATCGCCGTTATTATCTTCTCCTCGCAGATTAAAGATGCACTTGGGTTAAATGTTGAACAACTACCCTCTGAGTTTTTTCAAAAATGGGTATATTATTTCTCTCACGTAAATGAAGCCAATCTCTACGCAGTAATGCTTACTATCGCAACAATTTTAATAACAATATACTCAAAAAAGATAACAACTAAAATTCCCGGCTCTTTTGTTGCGATAATTTTTATCACGATTATTGTCCAAACTCTAAATATTCCCGTCTCTACAATTGAGTCGTTTTTTGGCGAAATCCCAAACAGTTTTAGTTTTTCTATTCCTGATATTGATTTTACTACTCTTCATATTTATATTGCTCCGGCTCTGACTATTGCACTTCTTGGCGGATTAGAGTCTCTTCTCTCTGCTGTTGTAGCCGATGGTATGATAAGTAGTAGCCACCGCTCAAATACGGAGCTTATAGCACAAGGCGTGGCAAATATACTCACTCCTCTCTTTGGCGGCATTGCAGCAACCGGAGCAATAGCTAGAACTGCAACAAATATAAAAAACGGTGGACGAACTCCAATAGCAGGCATCGTGCATGCTTTAACTCTGCTTTTGATTATGCTTATATTTGCAAACTATGCAAAACTTATCCCCATGGCATCTCTTGCCGGTATTTTAATTGTTGTAGCTTACAACATGAGCGAATGGCGCTCTTTTGTCTCAATCTTAAAAGGCTCTCCTTTTGACATTATAGTTCTCTTAAATACCTTTTTGCTTACAATATTTGTTGATTTAACTATAGCAATACAGATTGGTGTTGTTTTATCCTCACTTCTATTTATGAAAAGAATGGCAGATATCGGCATAGAAACGCCGACTATGGTTGATAGCGATTTAATTGAGGATTACTCTGATTTGCCTAAAGAGGTCTCTATATATGAGATTAGCGGTCCACTCTTTTTTGCCTCTGCTAAACAGTACTCCGGAATGATAAAGGAGCTAGGGCTTAAGAGCAAAATATTGATTATTCGTATGCGTCATGTTCCTTTTGCGGACTCTACGGCCCTAAATGATCTTGAGCAGATGATAAAAATACTTCAAAAATCAGATGTTAAACTACTTCTATCAGGCGTAAACAGCTCCGTGCTTAAAGATTTAAAAAGACATGGAATAATCTCTTTAATAGGGAGCAAAAATATACTTGACTCATTTGATGAAGCAGTACAATATGCAAAAGATACCCTTACTCAGATACAAAAACCTAAAGCAGATCAGCTTTAGGCTCTCCGAAATAGTATCCTTGTGAGTAGTCAATTCCCAACTCCTCTATTTTTTCTTGAACCTCTTTGCTATGGACAAACTCTGCTATTATTTTAATATTGCTCTTTTTACAAAGCAGAACTACAGCCTCTACAATAATCAAACTCTTTTTATCATTCAAAATATTCTTCACAAAAGAGCCGTCAATCTTGAGATAATCAGGTGAAAATTCCAAAAGTCTTGAGAAGTTTGAGCTTTGAGCACCAAAATCATCAATAGAGATTTTAAACCCGTGATATCTAAGGGAGTTTAACTGCTCTAAAATTTCAGGTGTGTTAATTGTACTAATATCCTCAAGCATCTCTAGCGATACTTTTGAGGGTCTAATAGAATATTTTTTAACACATTTTAAAAGGTGCTCCTCTAGGTAATCTAGATACAAATCCGTACTAGTAATGTTAATTGAAAACTCATACTCGCTATCGCTAAATTTTTTAAAACTCTGCTCAATTACAGTTTTTGTAACTAAAGAGAGAGTGCCTGTTAATCTGGATGCTTCCATAAATCTTATCGGCGGTGTTAAAATTCCATTTTCACATATTCTGATTAAGCACTCATACTTTGTAATTTTCTTTGTTTTGTTATCAACAATAGGCTGATAATATGTTATGAGCCTCTCCTCCTCAAACGCCTCTTTTATCTTTTGAATCCAATATACATTCTCATGCTGTTTTTTTATAAAACTTGAGTTGGGGTCATAAATTTTATATGAAGATCTTTTGTGTTCTCGCAGCTCTTTTACTGCAGTTCTTGCGTGATTTAGTATATCGCTCCCTTTGCCTATAGATATACCTATGCTAACAGATACTCTAATCTCCAGCTCATCTGAGACTACTATCTCTGTTTGATCAAAAAAAGAGATAATAGAACTTGCAAGTTCAGAGAGTTTTTTTGAACTCATAACCTCTGTACATACAACTATAAACTCATCTGAATTGAGTCTAAAGAGTTTAGATGAAAACGGTTTGCAAATATCTATCAATCTTGCCATCTCAACTAGTACTGTATCGCCGACTTCAAATCCGTAGGCGCTATTTATATTGCTGAAATTATCCACATCTATTAAGCAGATATTTGCATGTTGTAAATCTTGCAGATACTCAATTAAAGCAAATCTACTAGGAAGCTTAGTAAGTGAGTCATAATATATATCCTGCATGCTAGTTACCCTTTATAGTTATAAAACTTTGCGGTAACTTGTTTCTATATTTAGGCATTCCCGTGCCTATTGTTGCATTTATATATGTTGGGTCAGCAATAACAAACTCTTTTGAGCCGCTTTTTACTTTCTCCCCATCAAGTGGAATATAGAGTGCGGTTGCCATATGATCTTCATATTTTACACCAAGCACACTTACTCCAAAGAGCTCTTTTATGAGGTATGAAAATAGTATGGCTCTATCTTCACAATCTGATTTCTCAAAGTAGAGAGTCTCTTGTGCAAACATAACTTTTTCTCTGCCAAACTGTTTGCTATCAAGCTCATATTTAAATGCTTTTTGAACAAAACTAAGTACAAAATTCATAGCCTCGCTTGCTTTTTTTCCATCAATATGTTTTTTGATAGCTGCTGCTAAATCTTTGTAAGTTTGCCTCTGAATAGGCGCATTAAAAAATGTCTCATAATCTGCTTGAGGATAAGAAGCCATGAAGTCTATAAGGTTTTTATTGTAGGTTATAGGAATTTCATACTTTTTCTCAAAGTTATAAAAAGTCAATACTTTGCTCTGCAGATTATCCTCTAGCAGAGGAAGTGCCTCCAAGGATAAATCAAGAGGTTTTGTAGAACCCGGATAGTCATGATTAAATGAAAAAACTCTCTCAGGTTCTCTCTTTGCATAATCTGAAATAAGGTAGTACCTCTTCTTGCCAAAACTATAGCTTGGCGTAGAGTATATTGTTTTATCAGAGTAGTGCATAAGCACTACATGCCTCTTTCTTAAACCGATTCTAACAGCATAATCGAGCTTGTTTAACAAAAACCAACTAAGAAGTTTTGAGTTGTCAATATTTTCATATACATTATCTGAAATTTTTGAAACTAAAAGATAGATACCCCAATCATTTAAATTCATCGCTTTGGATACTTTATTGATCTCTAAAAGAAGCTGCTCATAATCACTCAAAGCTGCAGAGTCAAAAAAGTTTGCTATTCCGCTCTGGTTTGTCGGATAAAAATTTGCTTCTTTAATCCCCTTTGGAATGCTAAATCCAACATGTGAGCCGAAAAAGTCAAATGAAATATCACCCACTTTGCCTTCCGGCACGACTAAAGGCTCCTCTTTAGTCGGCTCATCATCTTTAATCTTTATATTTATTTTTGGACCTACGGGAGTTACTACTTTAGGTGTAGCCGGTTCAATCTCCACCGGTTTTTGTTTTTTGTAAAATTGTTGCGGTTCTTTTGGATAGTACGCTTCCCACTCGCTCTTTAGATAGTTGCTAAACTCTCTATCTCTTTTATCTTTATACTCTTTAAAAGAGTCTATCTGGGATTTTTTAAAATCTTTAAAACTTTGTTGGGCATTAAGCGTTGAGATGCTCAATAAAACAAGTAGGCTAAAATGGCCAAGCAGCCTGAATAATTTTTGTACCCCAACCCTGTTTTGTTGCACGATCAACATCTCCCTCTGTTTTATAAAGAATTTTTGCATCACTAATTTGAGAAGACTCTATCCTATTATACTGATCAATATCGTAAGGACGTATTACGCCGCCAATTTGTATAATCTGTTTTTGATCATCAACTAAAATCTCTCTTTTGCCCGATATAAAATAGTTTCCATTTTCAAGCACTTTAACAATTCTAGCTGAAATAGTCGTATTAAAAGAAGCATCTCTAGATGCGCTTCCCTGCCCCGCATATGCACTACTTGAGCTTGTTCCAAAGCCTATATTTCCTATATCATTTAACTTTTTAGTTGCGGAACTTATAGCAGAACTTGTACCGCCATAAGTAAAAGCACTCCCTCCAAGACCCATAGTATCATCTTCACTAAGCTGTTTTGATCCACTGTTTGAACTTTGAGCATTTTCAGATATTATGACTGTTACGACATCATTTACATGCATCGCTTTATGATCCGTAAAGAGAGGATTCTCCCCCTGACCAAATATGCTGCCAATAGATGTAAAATCTTTTTTATCTTCACGTGATGGCATCTGCTCTACATACTTAGGCGGTTCAAAATCAATCTCTGGATCAGTCAAATTAGCCGTACACCCTGAAAGAAATAGTATAGCATAAATTGGCATTAGTAGTATTAAAATAGTTTTTTTCAATATCTTCTCTTTCGATTCTTATTTATTAGTTATAATTCTAGCAAGAATAGTTCCATATAAAAGGAAAAAAGTGAATTTAAGAGACAAAATAAATCAAGATGTAAAAGATGCTATGAAAACAAAGGATAGCAAAAAAAGAGATGCACTCAGACTTCTAACAAGTGCCTTTAAGCAGATAGAGGTAGATGAGCGCAAGGAGCTTAATGATGATGATGTCATAAAGATAATACAGTCTCAAGTAAAAAGAAGAGATGATTCAGCGTCTCAGTATAGAGATGCAGGACGTGATGATTTGATGCAAAAGGAGCTTGATGAGATTGAGTATTATAAAGAGTACTTGCCTGCACAGCTTAGTGATAAAGAGCTCTCTTTAGCACTAAAAGAGATAATCTCAAAGGTCGGGGCAACAACTCCTAAAGATATGGGAAAAGTAATGGGAGCAGCAAGCAAAGAGCTCTCCGGCAAAGCTGACGGAAAAAGAATTAGCGAGTGCGTAAAGGCGTTATTGTCATAAGAGAAGATGCTCTTCTCTTATCTCTATTTAACCAAACTTCAATTTTCTAAGCGCAGCCTCTTCATCATCTTGTCGCATTAAAGACTCCCCGACTAAAAAGGCATCAACACCGGCTTTACTTAAATCCTCTAGTTGTCCATGTTCATAAATTCCACTCTCAGCAACAATAATTTTACCGTTAGGTATCATAGGAATTAGTTCATAAGAGAGATTCATATCCATCTCAAATGTTTGAAGATTTCTATGGTTGATTCCGATAATATCACTTCCCGCATAGATAGCTTTTATCAAATCACTCTTATCGTGTACCTCAACAAGCGCCTCCATACCAAGATGTCTTGTATATCCTAGAAGCTCTTTTAACTCTCCCTTACTAAGTGCTGCTGCAATAAGCAAAATAAAGTCAGCCCCATGAACCATAGCTTCGAGTATCTGGTACTTTGTAACTATAAAATCTTTTCTAAGCAAAGGAATCCCCACATACCTTCTAATTTGACCCAGATAGTCTAGATTACCCTGAAAGAAGTGAGGCTCTGTCAAGATTGAAATTGCACTTGCCCCTCCCCTCTCGTAACTTTGAGCAATTGCTACAGGGTCAAAGTCTTCACGAATTACACCCTTAGATGGAGAAGCCTTTTTAACCTCGGCAATAACTCTATATGGGTCTTGCTCTGTAGCTTGCAGATAAGGGAATACATCTCTTGGAGCCCTAGCATTGAAGGCGAGTGAGCGTCCAAGCCAATCCAGCGAAAACTCCCTCTCCCTTTTTACAACATCTTCTCTTGTTTTTTTTATTATCTCGTCTAATATCATTCTACTTCTTGCCCTTTTTATTTTTTATGCACTCTCTTATCATCTCAATATGTTTGACAACCTCTTCATTGCTACTGCCGTCCATTTTTTCTACTTTTTTCATTATTTTGGCAGCTCTTTGACAGTCGCCGAGTTTATAGTATCCCCATGCAAGTGAATCAAGGTAGTAGATAGAGTTTGGTTCACCTTTGAGTGCTTCTTTTATGTACTCTATACCCTTTTTAACATCTATATCATGGTCAATGAGAAGGTACCCAAGGTAGTTTAAGTACATACCGTCTCTGTTTGTTTTTATTACCTCTTGAAGTTTTGCTATGACACTCTTATGCATAGCTTTATCACTCTTATCAACACTGCTTTCATATTCAAAAATTGCACTTTGCCCAAGATAGGTAACATCTCCGCTATCATTGTATAGCTCTGTTGCAATAGATACTGCTTTTTTATATCTTTTTGTCTGAATATATAGCTGTAGAAGAATCTCATTGTTAATTTTGTTCTCTTCTAAAAACTCAATCATTTTTTCATAATTCTTTTTATATCCATATATCTGAACTATTTTTTCACCGATATCTTTACTGGAGTCTATCTTATAGAGCCTTAGGTAAGTTGATAAAAGACCATCTACGTTGTTGTCGTTACTATAAAACCCGATGAGCTTAGAGCATATAATTTTAGAGCAGCCATGTATTCTTGAGTGTGTTTCAAGCTGTGCTATTGCTTCTTTTTTTCTCTCTAAATTCACATATAAAACAACAGCCATCTTCTCCAATATCTTCTCATTGTAGTCCTTAATATAAGCACCTTCGAGATATTTTAGAGCCGTTTCATACTGCTTGAGTTTTACATATATATCGCTTAGTAGAAGATAGTCATCTACGCTGTTTGAGGATGCAACCAATTTAATTGCAAGCTCTTTTGCCTCAATTAACTTCTCTGCTCTAACAAGTGCTATTATTTTTATTCTTACAAGCTCAAACTCTTCTATTTTATCCAAGATAATTTCATCTATCCTATTAATAGCCCGCTCATTTTGATTTGCTGCCAAATCATTTCTTAAAGAGCGGTAGAGGTACTCTTTTTTGCCTGTTTTTATATAAAGAGTGTTAAATATTTTTGATGAAGAGTTGTGATCTCTGTTCTCTTCTAGCGTAAGAGCACTCAATATATAGAAATCTTCATCCTCAAAAACCTTCTGACTACCTTTTATCTTTGGAGGCTCGACGGAGGAGCAGCCGCTGATAAGTAGTAACAATGCAATAAAGAGGGATGATTTTAAAAAATTATACATCAAAGAGAACTCCGGGACACTCTAGCTTCAACTCATCGACTCTTGTCTTAAAATAGTCCCAAAAAGGGAAAGTTCTGCACTGCTGTGGTCGTACTTCATAAATTGTACATCCGTTTGACTCCCTATCATAAAAAGCACACTCATAACTATCTGCAAACTTTCTCTCTTTTATTGAATATCTATACCCATGTTTAAAAAGATAATCTTTCATAAACTCTGCACTCTCTAAACCCAAAAAGTTGGCAATATCTTCTATCTCTATAGCACTTACATGAATATAACCACTCTCTCCGGTGCAGCACCTAGCCTGACATGCTGCACATGCAGAGGTATCAAAAGCGTAATTATATCCATCTTGTTTAATTATATTTGACATTTTATACTTTGTGTCCGTGCTTTTTTATATATATCTTGAGCCTCTTTTGAAAATTTGTCTCCATCAAAACTGATAAATGGCGGCCAAATTTTCATTAAGGACTTTGAACCGTTTCTGGCGTGTACCATAACTAAGGAGGCTACTCTATCAATTTTAGGATGTATAAAACGCGCATCCACTACTCTCATATTTACGCGCTCTAGCTCTGCGCATACCAACCCAAACTGAGAGGCATCATAACAAAAGATAAAGTGAGACCTCGGCTTTAAAAGCCTTGATACCTTTTTAAAAAACTTATTCAGTGGTAAGTTGACATTATAGCGTGCATTAAATAACATCTCATTTTCACTCTTACTCACGCCATCATGATAAAACGGAGGATTTGAGATAATGTAGTCATATTTCATCTCCTCTTCAAGCTCCAAAAAATCAGTTTTATGAATTTTATAATCTATTTTATTTACTCTTGCATTAATTGAGGCATACTCTACAAATACCTCTTGCTTCTCTACCGCTTCAAGCTCTATGTTTTTATTGTCACGCGCTACTAACAACCCTACAATACCGCATCCTGCTCCAACATCCAAAACCTTACCCGATGGTGCCAATGAACTTATAAAATCATATAAAAAAATAGAGTCACTATTGTAACAGTAGCCGCTTTGCGGCTGATAAAGAAGCATCAAAAACCTTTTAGAGTATAATTGCGTAATTATATCTTAAAGGCATTAAATGATAATTATTCCGGCTAGACTTGCTTCGAGCAGATTTCCGCAAAAAGTTTTAGCAGAGATTGGCGGAGTTCCTATGGTAGTTAGAACTGCGCAAAAAGTTGCGCACTTAGATAGAGTAGTCGTTGCGGCTGATGATGAGCTAATAATCTCTACATGTAAAGCTTACGGCGTTGAAGCAATGTTAACATCTACTACTCATAAAAGCGGAACAGATCGTATAAATGAGTGCGCAAATATATTAAACGTGGATGATAATGAGCTGATTATAAACATTCAAGCGGATGAGCCGTTTATAGAAGCAGAGGTCGTTGAAAAGCTTATTAAAAGGTTGCAGTTGTTAAAACAAAGCGGTGAGGAGTTTGTCATGGCAAGCTGCTACAACTCTATAAACAGCGAATCAGCACAAGATTCTAACTTGGTAAAGGTTGTACTAGACAACAAAGATAACGCTATCTACTTCTCACGCTCCCCTATACCTTTTAACAGAAGTGGAGATGCACAATATTTTGGTCATATAGGAATTTACGGCTTTAGCAAAAAGAGCCTAAAAGAGTTTTGTAATTTAAATGATGCCCCGATAGAAGATATTGAAAAGCTAGAGCAGCTTCGCGCAATTTATCATCAAAAAAAGATAAGTATGGTAAAAGTAGCAAGTACAGGATTTGGAATAGATACAGAGGAAGATTTAAAAAGAGCCATAGAGATATTTCTATAACTTAAGTAACGCAATAAATGCGTTACTTTTTAGACAAACTAGATATTGTCTCTAATGCCTAAATCTGACACAAGCTTAAGATAAGCATCTTTATCTTTTCTTTTAAAGTATTTCATAAGACGACGACGTTGTCCTACTAGCTTTAAAAGCCCAAGTCTTGATGAGTGATCTTGTTTAAACAGCTTTAAGTGCTCAGTTAGTTCACTGATTCTCTCTGTTAATAACGCAATTTGAACTTCACTTGAACCGGTGTCATTCTCTTTGCGACCGTATTTTGTAACAATTTCTTGTTTTTTAGCCGAATCTAAAGCCATAATAGCCTCCAAAAGGTATATTAATCTAACAGTTATACAGATCAGTGTATAAAGTTGAAGTGAAATAATATCTAATTTACTCTTTTATTTCAACTTCTTTTGATATAATTTAGAAAAATCTAATTAAAGTATATAATATGTTAATAACTCGTGCAAGTGAGTATGCAATACTCTCCCTTATAGTCTTGTCAAAAGCATCTTCTCCGGTAGATAGCGATACACTATCAAGGCAACTATCAATTCCAAAAAGTTTTTTAGCTAAAATCCTACAATCAATGGCAAAACAGGGGATTTTAAAGTCATATAAAGGTGTAAATGGAGGTTTTGCACTTCTTTTAGAACCAAAAGATATAAGCATGTTGCAGATAATGTCTTCTGTTGAAGGTAAGGCTCCGACTGTTTTTGATTGTGCGCCCTCTCTTGAGAGTTGCCCTTTAGACAAAGGCTCTTTATGCTCAATATGGCCATTTTTAAATAAACTACAAGGTAAGATTGACTCTTTTTTAGCAGAATTAACTTTAGCAGATGTTTTAGAGTAAAGATTTGGCAAAGAAACTAACCACAAGAGAGCAAATCGGCACTACCTTAAACTTTTTACTTGGTCAAAAAGATTTAAGCGTAGTCGTTTTTGTAATGGCTATACTAGCTATTATTATAGTTCCTCTGCCTTCAAGCATTCTTGATGTTTTACTTACAATCTCTATGGCACTTGCGGTACTCATACTCTTAATATCACTCTATGTTCCAAAACCTACCGATTTAACTACATTTCCTACACTTATTCTTATCTTGACTCTTTTTAGACTAGCTCTAAATATTGCAACGACTAGAATGATTTTGAGTCATGGGCATGAGGGACCTGAAGAAGTAAGTAATATCATAACAAGCTTCGGAAATTTTGTTGTAGGCGGAAACTATGTTATCGGTATAGTTGTTTTCTCTATACTAGTTCTTATAAATTTTATGGTTATTACAAAAGGTTCAACAAGGGTTGCAGAGGTTGCTGCTCGTTTTACGCTTGACTCTATGCCCGGAAAACAGATGGCGGTTGATGCCGACCTTAATGCAGGTCTTATTGATGATGCCGAGGCAAAAAAAAGAAGAGCAGATATTCTTCAAGATGCTAACTTTTACGGAGCAATGGATGGATCTAGTAAGTTTGTAAAAGGAGATGCCGTTGCCGGTATTATCATTACTCTTATAAATATTATCGGCGGATTTTTAATAGGTGTCTTTCAACATGAAATGAGTGTAAGCGATAGTGCTACGACATTTACTCTTCTTACAATCGGGGATGGTCTTGTCGGACAAATTCCTGCACTTATTGTCTCGACTGCAACAGGTATTATGATAACTCGCTCCTCCGGAGAGGGAGATAACTTTGCAGATGGAGCAATTAATCAAATAATGGGCAATGCTAAAATCATGATGATTGTAGGCTTTATTATGATTTTATTTGCTCTTGTTCCCGGTCTTCCAACTGCATCTATGGGATTTGTCGGGATTATGTTTGCACTTCTTGGCTGGTCCGTTTATAAATATGAAAAAGGCGAACTAAATATATTAGACGTTAACAACATATTAGCAAAGACAAAAGAGCAAGAGGCTAAAGATAAGATTCTGCGCCCTGCAAAAAGCAATGAAGAGATAGCAAAAGAGGAGGAGAGCGCATTAGAAGATATATTAAAAGTCGAAATGCTCGAACTCACTCTTGGCTACCAACTAATTCGCCTTGCAGATAGCGCTCAAGGCGGAGATCTTTTAGAGAGAATACGCTCAATGAGAAGAAAGATAGCTTCTGACTTTGGCTTTTTAATGCCTCAAGTTCGCATAAGAGACAACCTTCATCTGCAGCCACAGCAGTATCAGATTCTTTTAAAAGGGATTCCTGTCGGTGAAGGCACTATTATGCCCGATAAATTTTTGGCAATGGATAGCGGCATGGCAACCGGCGATATAAAAGGCGAGAAAACAAAAGAGCCTGCTTTTGGTCTTGATGCTATATGGATTGCGCCTGAATTAAAAGAGGATGCAATTATCAACGGCTATACGGTTGTAGATCCTGCTACGGTAATCTCTACTCACATGAGCGAACTTATAAAACAAAATGCAGAAGATCTCTTGACTCGCCAAGAGGTTCAGACGCTTATAAATAAAATTAAAAATGACTTTCCCGTTATTGTGGATGATGTCACAAAGGTTGCTTCTATTGGACTTATACAGAGGGTTCTTAAATCTCTTTTACATGAAAAAATCCCTCTTAAAGATATGCTTACAATACTAGAGACTATTGCCGATGTGGCTGAATTTACCAAAAATGTGGACATCATTACCGAGCAAGTTCGTGCAAAACTCTCACGAATTATTACAAAACTCTACTCCGGAGAAGATGGAACCGTAAGACTTCTTACATTTGATACGGCATCTGAGCAGTTAATGCTAGAGAAGTCACAAGAGCGTGACGGAACAAGAACTCTAATGTTAAATGTAGGGGAGATAAATGCTCTCATTCAAGCAACAAGCACTAAAGCTGCCGAGCTACTCCAAAAAGGTATATCTCCTGTTATTGTTATCGTAGACCCTCAACTACGCCGCGGAGTTGCCGAGATATTTGAGAGATTTTCTCTTGACGTTGTAACTCTATCACATGCAGAGATTGATTCAAGTGCTACATTTGAAGTTATGGGCTCAATCTCAATTAAAGAACAAGATAAATAAGAAAGAGAAAAAATGAACAATAAAATAGTCCACCACATGTCACACACAGACTTAGACGGATATAGCTGTCAACTAATTATGAAATATACACCCTATACGCTATTTAACTACAACGCAAATTATGGAGCGGAAGTGAAGCAGACGCTCGATTTAGTTTTGCAAAATATTAAAAAAAGTGACGACAAAAGTGCCACCATATTAATTACAGACCTAAATTTAAATGCTGATGAAGCAAAATGGTTAAACAGTGAAGTCACAAAGCTAAATGAGAATAAAAAAGATATAACGCTTCTTCTGCTTGATCATCACTCAACCGGTGAGGAGAGCGCAAAAAAATATGATTGGTACTTCTTAGACACCTCTAGATGCGCTACAAAAATTACTTATGATTACGTAAAAGAGCATTTTGAGTTTGATGAGCCAAAGTGGATGGAGAAGTTTGTAAATATCGTAAATGCAGTAGATTTGTGGAAAATGGAGCAGAGAGAAAATTTTGAGTACGGCAAAGTCTGCATGCGCCTTATCTCTGAGACAAGAGAGCTTAATAAAATTATGTTTGCCCAAGCCGACAACAACTATAAACTCTCTTTGCTTCTTAAGGCTGTAAAGTATATCGACGAGGAGAACGCTCATATAATCCTAGATGAGAATATCCACAAAATAAAAAAAGGTTTTTTCAAAAAAGATCAAGACGATACACTTGATAATCTTGCAACGAAGTATGTAGTTGAACTCTTAGGTCAAGCTAGAGAGGAGAAGACTATTTACTACAAAGGCTATAGAGGATATTTAAGTTACGGTGTCGGAAATACTTCTATAGTCGGAAACGGCTTTTTACTCGCATATCCTGAATATGACTTTATTGTTGATGTAAGCTATAGAGGAACACTAAGTATAAGAGCAAACAACACGGTAAATGTGGCTCTTATCTCAAAAGAGTGGACTGGCGGCGGTGGACATCCCAATGCTGCGGGAGGTCGTATTTTAGGCTTTAAAGAGCAGTACAGATATGACAAAGTAAAGACTCAGATTGAAAAAATTATAAACGAAAAAGAGTCTGTAGCCGGCGACTTAGAGTATAAAAAAGAGTGCTAATTTATTAATTGTTGGCGAAATATCTCTCGATACCGTCAGCCAGACCAAGGGCCATTGTTTTTAAATAGTTCTTGTCAACTAGACGTCTAGCCTCTGTTGGGTGGGTTATAAATCCGACCTCAACCAAAACCGATGGCATCTGCGCTCCGACTAATACCCAAAAAGGACCCTCTCTTACCCCGCCGTCTTTTACTCCACTATACTTTTTTCCAAGAGCTCCCAGCATCCCTCTTTGTAGGTCAATTGCAAGTTTATTTGATGCTACCGTATTGCGATGATTTAAAAAATTTAGATAACTATCTTTTCCATATATATTCATATCACTTATATCTGCAGAGTTCTCAAGAGCTGCAACTCGTTTTGCCTTCTCAGATCTTGAAGGAGATAAAAAATAGCACTCTACTCCATGTACTTTTTTTGCGTTTTTACCATCAATTGCATTAGCATGAATACTTATAAAAATATTGGCATTTTTTTTATTTGCAAACTTTGTTCTTTCTCTTAGCTTTATGAATTTATCTCTATCTCTTGTCATATACACTTTATAGCCGCGAGACTCTAAAATTTTCTGTAACTCTTTTGATACGTCCATAACTACTATTTTTTCTCTATACTTTCTGTAGCCAACAGCGCCTGGATCCTTGCCTCCATGCCCTGGATCTATAACGATAATCTTATCTCTATCTCTAACTTTTTTCTCAGGGATTAAAGTAGTACCTACTCTCTCTAGCTTTAGTGCTATATCTAAGATATTAGAGTCAACTCTATGTTCTACTTCTATCTCTGAAGTATGATCTACGACTAGCCTCAATGTTTGAGGATTAAACTGTGCTATTTTTATTCTATCTATATCATTGCTTTTAATGCTTTGTGCAGCAGTTAGCATGGATGTTTTTATATCAAAAACATACCTGTACCTACCTTTGCTTTTGTTGTGCAGGGTAAAGTACTCAATCTGATTTGAGCTAAGCTCTTTATTAAACTCAAGAAGCAGTCTATTATCTTTCCAGTTTATTGATTTTAGCTTATGTAAGGGTTGAACATGCATATCCTCAATGTTCTGGGTTTTTTTCATATCTTTTGATTCAGGTTTGTTGTAGCTGCTTTTTTGAGATTGTAGTTTTTGAAGTTCCTTTGAGTATTTTGAGACATCTATATGAAGCCTCTCGCCACTAGCTACTATTCCCTTTAAAGATTCGAGCTTTAATGAACTGTCGTTATCTACAAGTGAACGAAGATATAAGCTTTTATAATCATCATATGCGCGAAAAGTGTCACTCTGCGTATTACTCTTCATCATACTGTTTGCTCTCTCTAAAAGCTTAGTGCTACTTGAAGCTTCCAAAGAGACAAATAGAAAAAGAGTCAATAAAAAAAGTCTAAACATAGCACTCTTATTCACCGTTGACTAATTTTTCCATCAACTCTTTTACTGATATGATTTTGTCTAATCTATATCCGTTTGTACCTGAGAAAAAGAGCCCCGTCTCAAGATTTCCGTTGTAGGCATCGCTTAATCTGTCTGCGATGCAGTAACCGACCTCTTTTGCCTCTTCGCCGCGATTACATGGTGCAACACAGTTTGAGATACATTTAATTGCAGGTCCTTCTCTCTTCTCTACAAGCTCAGTAAGGTTTGTTCTAACACCTTGAGCAGGGTAACCTACCGGAGATGAGAATAGTTGAATATCCTCTTTTTTTGCATTTAGCAGAACCTTTTTAAAGTTTTCATGCGCATCGCACTCATGCGTTCCGATAAAGCGCGTTCCCATCTGAACACCTCTTGCGCCAAGGAGCAACATCTCTTCTATATCATTTTTATCCCAAATACCGCCTGCAGCAATTACCGGAATGTCACCCCATAAAGCAGCCTCCTCAACAACGGGTTTAATCAAATTTTCAAGCTGATTCTCCTCCATTGAGCACTGCTCATATGTAAAGCCTTGATGCCCACCGCTCTTTGGACCCTCAAGTACTACAGCATCAGGAAGTCTGTTGTATCTCTTCTGCCATCTTTTACAGATAATTTTCAGAGCTTTTGCGGATGAGACAATAGGGACAAGCGCAACATCGGGATAACCCTCCGTAAACTCAGGCATATTCGTAGGCAGACCCGCTCCCGTAATAATAATATCTATGCCGCTTTCACAAGCATCCTTTACCACTCGTCCATAATCATTAATAGCATATAAAATATTTGCCGCTAGGGGTCTATCTTTGCATATCTTTCTAGCATTTTTTATTATTGCATCAAAACCCTCTTTTGAGTAAAAACCAAGGGTGTCAAGTGGTCTGTCTGCAATCAGTTTTGAAGCATATTTTTTATTCTCATAGTAACCTGTTCCAACCGCACTGATTACACCAAGACCTCCCTCTTTTGAGACGGTTCCCGCAAGCTGATCCCAGCTTATACCAACACCCATTCCACCCTGAACTATAGGCTTTTCTATTATATACTTACCGATTTTTAATGAATTGTAGCTCATTAGATCACCTTTAATTTTGCAAATTTTCTTTTTCCGACTTGAAGCACATACTCCCCACTCTCTAATTGTAGCTGTTCGTCATTAACTTTCTCTTGATTTATTTTAACAGCACCTTGCTTAATATCTCTTCTTGCTTGAGAAGTTGAAGGTGCTAGCTTGCAATCAACAAGTGCCTTTGCTATCCATATCTTCCCATCGCAACTATACTCATCAATCTCTGATGGCAACTGGTTGTTTGAGTGTATTTTATCAAACTCATCTTTTGCTGCCCTAGCCGACTCTTTAGAGTGAAATCTGGCAGTTATCTCTAACGCCAAATCCTCTTTTACGCTTTTTGGATGCATGGAACCGTCTGCTACGCCATTTTTTAAAACTGCAATCTCATCTAATGTTTTAGTACTTAGTAGCTCATAATATCTCCACATCAACTCATCAGAGATGCTTAGTAGCTTTGCAAACATATCATTTGGCTCATCTACAACACCGATATAGTTATTTAAAGATTTACTCATCTTCTGCACGCCGTCAAGTCCCTCTAAAATAGGCATCATTAAAACCGACTGCTCTTTTCCTATCTCATAAGCACGTTGAAGATGTCTTCCCATTAAAAGGTTGAACTTTTGATCAGTTCCGCCAATCTCTATGTCGCTTTTGAGGTGTACGCTATCATAACCTTGAAGCAGAGGATATATAAATTCACTAATTGAGATAGAGACTCCACTTTTGTATCTTTTGTCAAAATCATCACGCTCAAGCATTCTTGCAACATTAAATGTTGTTGTAAGCGAGAGCATTCCAGAAGCACCGAGAAGGTTTATCCACTCGGAGTTAAAAACAACTTCAGTTTTCAAAGGATCTAATATCTTAAAAATCTGCTCTTTATAACTTCTAGCATTCTCCTCAATCTCAATAGCACTCAAAGTTTTTCTTGTAGCGCTTTTTCCACTAGGGTCACCTATCTGTGCGGTAAAATCACCGATAAGAAACTGAACTTTAGCACCATATTTTTGAAATAGCGCAAGTTTTTGCAAAAGCACCGTATGCCCAAGATGTAAATCCGGCGCAGTCGGATCAAAACCCGCTTTTACTGTATATGTTTTTCCCTCATCAAAGTACGCTTTTAATAGTTTTTCAATTCTCTCATTGTCTATTATCTCAGCAGTGCCTCTTTGTATCTCTCTTAAAGCTTCTTGTAGCATTACTCTTTTTCCCTATCTAAATTTATAAATTATTTGTAAGCATCATCTGTACGAATAAGATGTATAATTTTTATTTTTTGATCAATTTTAGCACGAAGCAAGTTAATATCAGCTTCTTTACTCTCAAAGCCTATTTCACAATACTTGGTCGTTTCACTTCTATTTTTGCCAAGCTCTATCTGGTTTATATCAATTTTTAATTTTGCCAAATGTTTTAAAAATTCTGCCAATGTTCCTACCCCGCTGTGAAGCGAAACTATCATGTTGTAGTTATATCTATTTAGCTTTTTCCATTTGACAAATAGCATAGGCTCTCTGTTTTCAAGTTTTTTTGAAGCACTTGAACACATCTTGTGGTGCACATGCGCTTTGCCTTTTTCAAAAAATGCCATTATCTCATCGCCGTTTTTTGGATGACAACAGTAGTCAAACACAATATCGCTTACATGAGAGGTGCTATACACTTCAATATCTCCAAAAGTGTAACGTTTTATCTTAAATCTATGCCTTGACAAAAATCTTTTAAAACGGCTATTTCTATTTATATCAGCAGTATATTTATTTATCACTTCGCGAAAATGCTCTATGTCTGTAGCAATTGAGTAGATTTTTTCACAACCACTATTATCAAGCCACTCTTTAACTCTAGATGCATTTAAGTTCATGGCTGTTGCGACAATGCTAACACTTGATTTAGAGTTTATATCTCTAATCCTTGCATTACACTTATATTTCATATTTGTTTTTGCTTTTGAAGTCTTAACCGCGTCTATCCAGCTACACCTAGTAACACTACTCTCTCCAACCTCTATCTTAACAATATCTCCGTTATGAAGTTCATTTATTAGAGAGGCTTTTGTCTTATTTATAAGAGCAGACTTGGCGTTATTTCCCACATGAGTATGTACTGCATATGCAAAGTCAAGTACAACTGCACCGCGAGGAAGCGTAAAAGCTTCGCCGGTAGGAGAAAATACTGAAATATCCTCACTATAGAGGTCATTTTTTATCAAATCGTAAAACTCTTCAACAGACTCATTTTGATGCTCTAGATTGTGAAGCCAGTCAAGTTTTATACTGTTGTTTCCACCACTTTTATACTTCCAGTGTGCAGCAACGCCTAGTTCTGCAGTTTTATGCATGTCGTATGTTCTAATCTGTACTTCAAAAATAGCGGTATTATAAAATACAGTCGTATGGATAGTTCTGTAGCCGTTATCTTTGGGAACTGCAATATAATCTTTAAATCTTGAACTAAGCGGCTGAAAATTGAGATGAATAAGTCCCAGAATCTTGTAACATTTAACGGCATCTTCTGTTAATATTCTAATTGCCAAGAGGTCTAGGACCTCCTCTATCCCGACTCCCTTTCTCTGCATTTTAAGGTAGATGGAGTATTTGTGTTTAACACGTGAGAGTATCTCAAAATCATCTTCGCAAAAACCGTTTTGAACTAAAACTTTGTTTATCGACTCTTTAAACTCATCAAGCTTCATCTCTATTGCATGATAGTTAGTCTCAAGGTAGCTGTCAATATGGCGCCTCTCTTCTTTAAAAAGGTACAAAAAGCTTAAATCTTCTAATAAATTTTTCAAAAAAGAGATACCAAGACGGTGTGCAATAGGTGAATAAACGACTAATGTCTCCTCTGCTATCCTCTTTTGCTTTTGAGCAGGAAGTGCATCTAGGGTAAGCATATTGTGAAATCTATCACAAAGCTTTACAACTAACACCCTTACATCTTTTATGCTTGCTAAGAGCATTTTTCTAAAAGAGAGAGCTGATACGACAAGGCGTTCATTGGAGCTAGAGGAGATAAGTTCAGAATCTCTGATGCTATCTATCTTTGTAAGACCCTCGACTAGATGTGCAACATCTTTGCCAAAGAGTCTCTCTATCTCATCACTACTAATATGGGTATCTTCGACAACATCATGAAGAAGTGCAGAAATCGCCATCGCTTCGTCATTTGTTATGGATGAGACTATTGCCGCTACTAAAATAGGATGAACGATATATGGTTCACCGCTTTTTCTAAACTGCCCAACATGGGCTTCTTTTGAGTACTCAAGAGCTTTGTTTAGGGCATCACTCTGAGGTATCTGAGTAAAAAGATACTCTATTGCCGAGTCAACACTATCTATCTTTTTTATTTTTTCGATATTCATTTGACTCAAGCTCAATTTGCTATTTTTTATTGTCCGTAAAACCCTTAATTACTATAAGGCCCTCAGCTATCTCCATCATAGCCAAATCTGCTACTTTTACATTTTTTGAAACGCTAAGCTTGCTTGCTGCTCCATTTAAAAGTTCGTCTGTTCTTTTTGATACCGCTATTGCTAGTTGGTAGCGATCCATGTTTGGATTATTATCTAAAATCTTTGCTGTTAACTCTTCTACTCTCATTTTATCTCCTTAAAATCATAACTATTTTACTATTGAACAGTTTTGCATATTTCCGTTTTGCAAAATATCCAAAAGATTGCCTTTTTTAAACATATCGCATACCAAAATAGGAAGCGAATTATCCTTTGCCAATGCGATAGAGGTATCGTCCATTACTTTGATGTTATCTGAAAGTGCTTGCTCATAAGAGAGTTCAGGCAGCTTGAGTGCATCACTGAACTTATTTGGGTCTTTATCATAAACACCGTCAACCTTTGTAGCTTTTATAATAACTTCTGCACCTATCTCAACGGCTCTTAGTGTTGCTGCCGTATCTGTCGTAAAAAATGGATTTCCCGTTCCGGCTGCAAATATTACGACACGACCCTTCGTCAAATGACGAACTGCACGGCGATTTATATACGCCTCTGCAATCTGCTCCATCTTAATAGCAGTCTGCATGCGGACTTCCAAGCCTGCATGTTCACAAGCTTCTTGCATTGCTATTCCGTTAATTACAGTAGCTAACATTCCCATATAGTCACCCGAGGTTCTTTTAATGATTCCGTCTTGAGCAGCGGTAACACCACGAATGATATTGCCGCCACCGATAACGATACCAACCTCGATACCAGCATCTACAAGTGACTTTATCTCTTGTGATATATAGTTTAGAATCTTCGTGTCAATTCCATGACCCGCTTCTCCAGCAAGAGCTTCACCTGAAAACTTAACCAATACCCGTTTGTTAGCCATGCACTTCCTTTAGTCTATAATTGCGCGAATTGTACTTAAAATTGGCTTTTGTTTTGCTTTGTTTTATAAATTATTCTCATTATAAATCATTATCCAGAAAAAAATATGTTAAACTAACAAAATAAATTATCTACTTAGCTAAGGTAAGAACATGAACTTCATTATAAAGCTCTTTAAGGCGTTAAATTCCGGACAGACTCCATGGCAGATAACAGCAGCAATTGTCATGGGTATGATTATGGGGCTTACTCCCATAAGCGGTGTTCAAACTGTTCTGCTTCTATTTCTAGCACTCATAATAAATATTCATTTTGGGCTCTTTTTAGTCTCTAGTGCATTTTTTGCAGCTATAGGCTATATCTTTGACCCGCTTTTTGAGTCATTTGGATATATGATTCTTACTGCAGAGGCTCTGCAAGGAGTGTTTACATCAATGTATAACAGCGGTATTATGCGCCTTACATATTTCAACAATACTATTGTTCTAGGCTCATTTATAGTCGCTGTTCTTCTTGCTCTTCCTCTATATTTTATCTTAAACAGAGTTATAGAGACTTCACGCGGCAAGATTCTTCTTTTTATAGATAAGTACCCGCTTTTGGCAAAATTTGGCATTCTTAAAAAAAGCGATAAGAGAGATAGCACTTTTCGTATCATAGGTGTAGGCGTATTTATAGGAGCTACTGCTTTAGTTTTTGTTTTTGCCGTTGTTGTGGTAGATCCTGTCATAAAATTTACACTACAAAAAGGGGTATCAACCATAACAGGCAAAGAGGTTCTAATTAAAGATGTAGAGACAAGTTTTAGTGATGCTTCCTTACGCATTGCCGGTCTTGAAGTACAAGACGATAACGGCAAAACAAACAGCGTAAGCATTGAAAATATCTTGGCCGATTTAGATTTCAATGCACTTCTTTTGAGAAAAAAACATATGGAGCTTGTTCAAGTAACGGGCATCGGCTTTGACACGCCAAGCTCAAACCCAAAACCATCAGCAGCAAAAAAACCGTCAACGTCAGCAGCTTTGGGCTCATCTACATTTACTATGCCTGAAATAAAACTACCTACTCCAAAAGAGCTTCTAGCAAATGCAGATTTAAAATCTATACAAGTTTACAATCAAGCTCAAAAAGAGATAGATGAGATAAAAGCAAAATGGGAAAAAGTATATAAAGGGCAGCTTAGCTCAGATGTGATAAAAGAGTACAAAGAGGACCTTGAGGCCATAAAGTCGGCTTCAAAATCAAAAAACCCTACACAACTTTTAAAACTAAAAGATGATATTGCGGCATTTAAGAAGAAGATAGATACCCATAAAACAAAACTTGCATCTATAAAAAAAGATTTTGCGAAAGATAAAGCGCGCATATCAAAACTTATAAGTGAATTAAAAAGCGCTCCTAAGAGCGATTACAACAATTTAAAAAGTGCTTACTCATTCGATAGCAGCGGTGCAATAAATGTCGTAGGAGCAATCTTTGGCCAGAAGACAAAAGAGTATATAGCAGTAGCAAAAAAATATTATACGCTTGCCCAGCCATATATGAAAAGCGATACAAAAGTCGAGCCTCCAAAACCTCCGCGCGGAGAGGGAAGATGGATAAAGTTCAAAGAAGAGGTGCCATCTCCGGATATCTATGTAGCAAAAGTTGATATGAGCGGAAAGTTTAAGACTCAAGACTTTACGGGAGTTATCAACAACATAGCCGATGACCAAAAGCTTCTAGGCAGAGCCACTACCTTTAAAGTAACAAGCGATGGGGATGTAGTAGAGAAGTTTGTGCTTGAGGGAAAAGATGACAGGCTAGGTAAAATAGCTCATGAATCTGCAATCTTTAGTGCAAAAAAGATACCGCTTAGTAGTTTTGCACTCTCATCATTGAGGCTTGAAAAAAGCGATATTGCGCTTCAAGGAAGCGCTAATATCTACGGCTTGTCTAAACTGGAGCTAAAGAGTAGTTTTGATTTTAAAAATGCCGCTATCTCGATTAGCGGACTTGATGAAAAATATGCAGATATCGTCAACTCTACACTCTCGGAAGTAAAGGGTTTTTACGTTAAAACAGATGCAACAGGCTCACTTGAGTCTCCTTCTGTAGATATAAAAACGGATCTGGACAAAAAAATATCAGCAGCTCTTAGCAATGTTTTTGCAAAAGAGGCTAAAAAATATGAGGCCGAGCTTCAGACGATGCTAAATGAGAAGATGCAAGAGCAGCTAAACGGTCTAAACAGTTCTGTATCCGGCATACCTGATATAAACTCTTTGGTAGGCTCACAAAGCGGCGCGTTAGACAAACTCTTGTCCGACTCATCCTCACTTGGTACAAAACCCGCTATAGATTCAATTAAAAACCTGCTCCCTTTTTAAACAACCATAGATGCAAGTCACATTTCTTGCATCTATTTTTTCCTAACTTGATTGACAGGCGTTATATATTTTAATATACTACGCTTTTATATTTGGAGATGATTATGAAAAACAGCGTAAACGGTCGCTTTTGGATAAACAAATCAGAACATAACTTTCTGGGAGAAGGTAGAATTGAGCTTTTGATGCACATTGATAAAGATGGGTCAATAACAAAAGCGGCAAAATCTATGAAGATGAGCTACAGAGCCGCTTGGGATGCAGTTGATGCTATGAACAACCTCTCTGAATTTCCGCTTGTAACAAGTGCAAAAGGCGGCAAAGGCGGCGGCGGAACTCATCTTACAGAGTATGCAAAAGAGTTGATAAATACTTATAAAATTCTACAAGAAGAGCATCAGAGATTTCTTGATAATCTCTCAAAACGAGTAAGTGAAAAAAATGGTCACATCCACCTTTTGGGCAGTTTGGATATCCGCATAAGTGCAAGAAACCAGCTAAGGACAAAAGTTATTAAAATCCAAAAAGGAGCTCTTGAGAGCACCCTTTTTCTAGAACTAAACAACAAAGATGTAATAACCGCAATAATAACAAATGATTCACTAACTACTCTTGAAATCACTATAGGAACAGAGCTATATGCCCTATTTAAAGCCAACGCCTTGACTTTAAGTGATGACTCCTCATCGGCAAAAAATGATACAAACCGTTTTACGGGAAAAATTGTCCGAATAGAGCGTAATGATTTAAATGCAGAAATAATCATTGAATTAAAAGGCGGTAATACTGTCTGTTCAGTTCTTTCTATAGAGCTACTCGATAAATTAAATCTAAAAAACAGTATGCAATTAACTGCTTTTTGCAAACCGCAAAATATAATTTTAGGAAGATGGTAAAACTAAATAAATTAAAAATTGGAGGTCAAATGAGAGATGGAATATAAAAGTCTTGCAGCGCGAACTGCAAGAGAAATGTTTTGCAATAAAACAGTGAAAGTATAACAAATTAAAATAACATTAAAGGAAGATTGATGAAAATTAACCCAAAATTAAGCACTATTGCAATGTTTACACTACTTACAACATCCACAATGTGTGCAGATGAAGTTCTACCAAAGCAGACATTAAAGGCAAATTATCAAATTAAGCACAATGAACTTCCAAAATCAGTCAATAGTTTAACTGATATGTTTCAAGAGGGAGTTTTTTACGGGCGTCTTCGCTCAAATACCTTTCTTTATGATTGGGAGAGGGAGACTGCTTCACAAAATTCACATATCGTAAGCGGTATTGGTGGCTCTTTAGTATATAAAAGTGCAACATTTAATAACTTTGATTTTAGTGTGGGATTGTACTACTCAAAAGCTTTTTTTGATAATGAAGATGATCCGGTAGATAAATTAAAACCCGCAAAAGATCTTTTAAGCCGCTACGATTACTCTTCTAGCGGTGATAAATCAATGGCTGTCTTAGGAGAAGCTTTCATAAGCTACAAAGGTTTGCCAAAAACCGAAGTTCATCTAGGTCGTCAGCTTGTAGAGACCTTTTATACAAAATCAAACGACACAAAGATGATTCCCAACACTTTTGACGGTGCTGTAGTTGAAAATAAACTTCTGCCAAAAACTAGTGTAAAAATCGCTTACTTAGCAGAACAGAAGCTAAGAGACCACACCTCATCACACTCTGTCTTGGCTTATGATGATTCAGATACAGCCAATTATTCGACTTGGAATGGAAATGACGACTCTGCCATGCATAAAGGGCTCTCATATACAAACCTAAGTGCTGCAGGAGTAAGTACTGATGCGCCGCTTATTACCGGAGATATTAAAAATAGAGGTATAAAAAATCTCAATCTTGATACATCATTTTACTGGGTGCCTGAGCTATTATCAGAAGTTATGGTTGAAGCCAACTACAAAACTAAAATAGATGATTTTACTATTACGCCTGGTATAAGATATATAAAACAGTTTGATAACGGTGGTGGAAAAATTGGCGGGGCAAACCTTGATGGAAGCTTGGCAGGTGTAAGCGGATCAAGTGGTGGCTACAAAGATGCATCTTCTCTTGATTCTCAGATGATAGCAGCTCGCTTAGTTGGAACTTATGATATTTATAAACTTAATCTAGCCTATTCTGAAATATTTGATGAAGCAGATCTTGTAACACCTTGGAGAGGCTTTCCAACCGCAGGATATACTCGTTCAATGGCTCGTTATAACTGGAAAGCTAATACAAAAAGCTATCGTGCAGAACTACAAGTAAATGCAAATAACACGGGAGTCTATAGAGATCTATTAATCCAAGCTTCTGTCTTGCATACCGATGCAGATGAGAACAAAGGTCAATATGATGAAAACTACTACTACATAGGATTTATTCAAAACATTCCCTCTTTTGTTGACTTACAGTGGCGCTTGAGACTAGGTTATACAGATACAAAAAAAGCAGATGCAGACTCGTTGGATGCTCGTTTAGAGTTTAACTATCTATTTTAAGGATTAAAGATGAAAAAATTAATTTTAGTGTTTATGCTCTTTGGCTCTACTCTTTTTGCACAGACAATCAATATAGCCGTAGCTGCAAATGTGAGCTATGCTATGGAAGTTCTTTTAGATGAGTTCAGCAAAACAAATCCGGACACAGACGTAAAAGTTACGCTAGGAAGCAGCGGAAAATTAACGGCGCAGATAAAGCATGGAGCACCTTATGAACTTTTTATGTCGGCTAATATGATGTTTCCTGAATCTCTTTATAGTGATGAAATTGCTATAACAAAACCGATTGTATATGCGCAGGGAAGTTTGGCATATCTAAGCAGTAGTCAAAAAGATTTTTCAAAATCTATGGAGCTGCTAAAAGATAAAGCAATCGGAAAAATAGCTATTGCCAATCCAAAAACAGCTCCATACGGAAAAGCGGCAGTTGAAGCTATGAAAAACAGCGGTGTTTATGAAGATATAAAATCAAAACTTATCTACGCAGAGTCTATCTCTCAAACAGTCTCCTTTGCTATAACGGCAGCCGATATAGGTTTTATAGCTAAGTCATCTCTATACAGTCCAAAGATGTTACACTTCAAAGAGGGTATAAACTGGGTAGATGTAGATTCAGAACTCTACACTCCTATAAATCAAGGTATAGTCATTCTAAAGGGTGGCGAAAATGAAGAGGTCAGAGCTTTTTATGATTTTATGCTAAGTGATAGAGCAAAAAAGATTTTAAAAGATTTTGGATATTTAGTGCCATGAGTGGATTAACAGCAATAGTAAAAGATGTGCAAAAGCATGATAGCTTGCATATAGTAAAGTTTGATTGTGAGGGTCAAGTTTTGAGCATGATGAGTTTAGAGCTTGAAAAAACGATACAAAAAGGTCTCAAAGTAAAACTCTCTATGAAACCTACACATGTAGCTATTGCTAAAAATCTGCAAGGGGAACTTAGCTATAGCAATCAACTGCAAGCCACTATTGTCAAGCTTGAAAACGGCGTACTTTTAAGCAGTTTAAGCTTAAAGTTAGATAGTGGCAGCGTCATAGAGTCTATTATCACAAAAGAGTCATCAAATAGAATGAATTTACAAGTAGGTGAGCAGGTGTTAGTGCTTATAAAAGCAAATGAAATTTTTATAAAAGAGGTTTTGTCATGTTAGAGATTCTTAGTCAAATAGAGTTTGAACCCTTTTTGCTCTCTTTTAAATTAGCAGGGGTAACGACACTTATCCTTTTTATCCTAAGTGTACCTTCTGCATGGTATCTTTCACAAACAAAATCAAGGTCTAAGCCTATTTGGGAGGCTATTACAGCCCTTCCTTTAGTGCTTCCTCCCTCTGTAATTGGGTTTTATCTCCTAATAACTCTTTCACATAACTCACCGATTGGACTCTTTTTTGATGAGTATTTTGGAATAAAGCTGATTTTTAACTTTACCGGACTTGTAATAGCTAGCTGTTTTTACTCTCTTCCATTCATGATGCAACCTCTACAAGGTGGCTTTGAGAGTTTAAATAAAAATATTTTAGAGGCTAGTTACTTAGCGGGAAAAAGCAAATTTGAAACTGTTATAAAAGTAGCCTTACCTAACATGAAACCTGCTTTGATGACTGCTATTATCGTAACATTTGCTCATACTGTCGGAGAGTTTGGAGTAATTTTAATGGTAGGGGGGAGTATCCCAGGGGAGACCAAGGTAGCTTCGGTAGCTATTTATGAGATGGTAGAAGTTATGGATTATGAAGCGGCACATGTTTATAGTGTTATTATGCTCATAATCAGTTTTTTGGTGCTAATTAGTGTCTATATCTTTAACGGCAAGATGAAAAGGATTGGGCAAGCGTGATAAATATTAACATACAAAAAACTCTTCATGGAAGCAGTGGGGAGATGGATTTAAAGGTAGATTTAAGTATAGTGCAAAACGATTTTGTAGCACTTACGGGACAAAGCGGAAGCGGAAAAACAACACTTCTTAGAATCCTAGCCGGTCTTGAAGAGTCAAGAGGAGTTATAGAAGTAGGAGATGAGATTTGGCAAGATAGCAATAAGAGAATTTATTTAGCTCCGCAAAAAAGAAAAATAGGTTTCGTATTTCAAGATTATGCACTCTTTTCAAACATGAGCGTTGAAGATAATCTTTTATTTGTTAAAAAAGATAGAGAGTTGGCATCACATCTTTTAGAGATTACGGGCTTAGCTCTACTTAAAAATCGCCATACAAGCACTCTAAGCGGCGGGCAAAAACAGAGAGTGAGTTTATGCAGAGCTATGATGAACTCTCCAAAACTTCTACTGATGGATGAGCCTCTCTCTGCCCTTGATCCAAGCATGAGAACAAAACTACAAAATGAGATACTCTCTTTACACAAAGAGTTTGCTACTACCACTATTATGGTAAGCCATGATCCCAGCGAAATATATCGCTTAGCAAATCGCGCGGTAGTTCTTAATCTCGGGCAAGTCATAAATGAGGGTACCCCAAAAGAGATACTGCTTCAGACTAGCGGTTCTGCAAAGTTCTCTTTTGAAGGGGAGCTTCTTGATATCATCAAAGTTGATGTTATTCATGTAGCCGTTATCGCTATTGCTCAACAGATAGTAGAAGTTGTTGTAAGCCAAGAGGAGATTAAGAGACTCTCTATTGGGCAGATTGTTCGTGTGAGTACAAAGGCTTTTAGTCCAACAATTAGTGAGTGACGCAAGGCTTTTACACTCTATATGTAACTTAAGCATAATTAATATAGAATTTATCCTTCTATATATAAAATAAACTGGTAAGGCCATGAAGTATAAAAAAATAATTCAGACTACTTTAAAATCAAACTATGTTAATGTGCAAAACGACATGCGCACCTCCTACATGACAATAGATAAAAGCCTTATAGATATAGGAGACAAACTACAGTTTAATCTCTATGTTAATGACTTTCTAGCACATATGTCACTCTACCTTCAAAGCAATAGCGTTATTGATGAGGAGCATAAAAAGAGCCTAATGGAGATTGAGAGGCTATATATTGACAAAAAGCAAAAGAGCGAGTATGAATGTTTTATAGAAAAAAAGCTTCAAGATACAGTTGAGAACGAACAACTCTCTCTAAAAGAAAAAGCAGATATTATCTACACCTCCGCTTCAGAACTTACAAGCTCTCTCTATGAAAATCCAAATGCTCTGGAGAATGTACAACGCTCAAAGAATATTGTCGAGCCTATTTTACAAACTATTATCTATGATGAGAGCGCTATAAAATCATTTATAAAAATAATCGAGCATGACTACTACACTCATACTCACTCACTTAATGTCAGTATATACGCTCTTTGCCTCGGCTCTGAGCTTGGCATGAATGAGACAAAACTAAGTGCTCTTGGACGTTCCGCACTGCTTCATGATCTTGGCAAAAGTAGTGTAGATCTCAGTATACTAAACAAAATTGGGCTCCTTAACCATTCTGAGTTTGACCGCATGAAAAAACACCCCTCGCTTGGCTATGAAACCGCAATTAATATCGGTATTAAAGATAAAAATATATTAGACGGTATTCGCCATCACCATGAAAAACTTGACGGCATGGGTTATCCCGATGGGCTTAAGGGTAAAGAGATAACACTTTTTCCACGTATTATAGGAGTATGCGACATATTTGACGCACTAACCACACAACGCTCTTATAAAAAAGCTCTATGCTCTTATGATGCAATCTACCTAATGAAGACACATATGCATAAACATTTAGATATGAAAATCGTTGATACTTTTATAAAGATGCTTCATGAGTAACTCTCAAAAAAAATCTATAATTTATACAACAATAAAAAAGCTAAAATCTATTATGGATATAAATAGCAATAATATTGTCAGCTCCTTTTTTAAAAGGGCTCTCTTCTCCATCATATTTATCAGCATAATAAGTACTATATTTATAGTAAATTTTCAGCAATATAGCTTTTATAAATCGCTAGCAGACGAGATTAAAACAAATGTGGATTCTAAACTAGACAAATATAACCAAAATCTAAAACTCTCAGATATGAATATACTTAGAGAAGATGTAAAATCTTTGATGAAGGAGCTTGGATTTATCACAATAGAGATATATGATAGCAGTAAAGAGGGTGTTTTTGCTTTTAGCTCTCCGGGAGAGAGATTTGCCGATAAGCTAAAACTCATACAGGAGTATTACAACTTTATTAAGCATGAGTTCCCAACATCCAAGAAAATGAGCTATGATTTTTTTGAAGTCTCAAACGAGCATATTTTTATACAGATTTTTTACCCTATATACAAATCAGAAAAACTTCTTGGATATTTTGAAGGTATATCATATGTTGAGCCTATAGTTGTTAATAGATTTAAACGGGGTGTCTTTGCTACTGTAACTACTGTGATTTTAACTATTATAATCTTTTCTCTTTTGATCTTTCCTCTAATATACTTTGCATATAAAAAGCTAAATGCCCATAGACTAGAGCTATTGTCTAGTAATATTATGATGATTACAACACTTGGAGATGCAATTGCACTTAGAGATAGTGATACAAATGAGCATAACTACAGAGTAACCCTCTATGCGATTAAATTTGCACAGAGCCTAAATTTAGAGCATGAGAGCATTAAAGTATTGATAAAAGGAGCTTTTTTACATGATGTTGGAAAGATAGGGATATCGGACAACATTCTTCTTAAAAATGGAAGCTTAAATGAGAAAGAGTTTGAAATTATGAGAAGTCATGTAATTAAAGGAGTTGAGCTTGTCAACCATAACAGCTGGCTAGAAGATGCCAAAGATGTGATTTTGTATCATCATGAAAGATATGACGGAAGCGGTTACCCAAACAAGGTAATAGGCAAGGAGATACCGATAACTGCGAGAATATTTGCTATTGTAGATGTATTTGATGCACTAACTTCAAAAAGACCCTATAAAGAGCCATTTAGTTATGAAAAAAGTATCGAGATTTTAAAAGATGGTTATGATAAACATTTTGATGGGGAGTTGCTAAATCATTTCATTAAAATTTCCAATAAATTATATTTGGATACCGGATTAAAACAAAAAGAGGAGCTAAAAAAAGAGCTCGACAATCTAATAAAAAAGTACTTCTTAGAGTAACATATCTTACACAATTAAAAAAACCTATGTAAAAAATATAACCTTTTTTTTCTAGTACGATTTAAGGATAATTTACTACACTACTCGCATGAATAAATCACTGCGGATAGTTTATAATTACCACGAGAGAACAAAACACTCCAAACTTAGATATGCCCGTTCACTTGGCTTTATGGATTGGGCTACTCAACCGGATCCTTTTAGAACATACAGTGGTGCAAGAGTTTTAAAGCTTCCTTTAGCATTACAAAACTCTACTCCACCCTACCATCTACTTGACTGTGACCTGCCATCAGCTCCACTTCTAAAAGAGTCGATATCTCAGCTTCTGCAGTTTTCTATGGCAATTGCTGCTTACAAGGAATCAGGTGGCAGTTCGTGGGCTGTCAGATGCAACGCTTCTAGTGGAAATCTGCATCCAACTGAAGCTTATCTAATGCTTCCTCCTCTTATGAGTGAGCAAGACAATAAAAGCACTGTCTTTCACTACAACCCAAAAGAGCATGCACTAGAGATGCTTGCAAGTTTTGATACAAACTTTTGGAAAGAACTGCCTGCTTGGAGTTTTATAGTAGGACTATCTAGCATCTCATGGCGTGAAGTCTGGAAATACGGTGAACGCGCATTTCGTTACACTCAACTAGATGTGGGGCATGCGTGGCAGGCTTTTGTAATTTCTGCAAAGATGCTTGGGTGGAGAGTTACAAGGCTAGATAACGTAAGCGATGCTGATATTTCTACTCTTTTAGGGCTCTTGCAAAAGAGTAGATTTTTTGAAGATGAGACTCCGGATATGCTTTTTGTTATCTCTCCCGAAGATGTGGACTCAAATCTATCAGTAGATACGCTAGTAGAGAGTATTCCTCTAAAATTTGAAGGCATTGCAAATAGACTAAGCCCTTCTATGCAAAAGTGGGATATAATCCCAGCCATAGAAGAAGCAACATCAGAGCCTCAAATACCCCAACCCAAAACTCTAAAGAGCCAAGTCACAAGAGCTCCAAGTAAAGAGTCAAAGGATGTAGTACTAAATAGAAGAAGTGTACATGTAATGGACAAATCTAGCATTACAAAAGAGCAGTTTCACACTTTACTAAACTCTGTACTTAACTCACAAGATGCAAAAGAAAACTCAGCTCATTTGGCTATTTTTGTGCATAGAGTTGAGAATTATAAGAGCGGTTTATATATACTTATAAGAAATCCTAAAGCTAAAGAGGATTTAGAAAAAGAGTTGGATGTGAAGTTTAGCTGGGGTGCTCTAGAGTTTGAGCATCTATATCTGCTTGAATCGGGAGATTTTACCGCTATCTCAAAAGCAATCAGTTGCTCTCAAAATATTGCAAGTGATGGTGCTTTTAGCCTCTCAATGTTATGTAACTTTACAAACGAACTTCAAACTTACGGGGCACATAGATATAAAGAGCTCTACTGGGAGTGTGGAGCTATAGGTCAACAGCTATATCTAGAAGCTACTTCAATGGGATTGTCAGGGACTGGGATTGGATGTTTTTTAGATGATGAGATGCATGAGCTGCTAGGTCTAAAGAGTAGTCGTTATCAGGTTTTATACAACTTTACCGTAGGGCGTGGATATGTAGATAGTCGCATTTTAACGCGACGGCCTTACTAAATTTTAGATACTAATTTGTGATACTTTTCTCTTGGTTAAATTTAGATACAAAAGCTCTTTTTAAAATAATATATTGTTATATAATATAAAAACAATTACTTTTATGAGATAATAGGTTAAATTACTTCTAAGGAGTTAGTTATGGATCTTTTCTCACCTATTAAAATCGGAGCCTACTCTTTAAAAAACAGAATATTTATGGCTCCTATGACACGATGTAGAAGCGTTAAAGACGGTGTGCCAAATGAGATGATGGCTGCCTACTATTCTCAAAGAGCCTCGGCAGGATTGATTATATCTGAAGCAACACAAATCTCAACTCAGGCTATAGGCTACCCCTTTACTCCCGGAATTCACACCAATGAACAGATTAAGGGGTGGAAAAAAGTGACTAAAGCTGTGCATGACAGGGGCGGCAGAATCTTTATGCAACTTTGGCATGTAGGTAGAATCTCTCACTCCTCTTTTAATGAAGGAAAACTGCCGGTAGCTCCTTCTGCCATCAAACCAGCCGGAGAGATTTACACTTATGATGGAATGAAAGAGTTTGAAACACCAAAAGCTCTTAGTGCTAGGGAGATACAAGAGATTGTCAAAGAGTTTGCCCAAGGCGCAAAAAATGCTATAGAAGCTGGTTTTGACGGTGTTGAAATACATAGCGCAAACGGTTATCTGCTTGATCAGTTTTTACGTGATGGAACAAACATTAGAGAAGATGAGTATGGTTCAAACATTAAAAACAGAAGCCGTTTTCTTTTTGATGTCATAAAAGCGATGAGTAGTGAAATCGGCTCAGATAAAATAGGAGTCAGACTCTCTCCAAGCGGCACTTTTAATGGTATGACAGACTCTAACCCAAAAGAGCACTTTACCTATGTTTGTGAAAAGTTAAATAATTTTAATCTTGCTTATCTTCACATCATAGATGCCCTTGAAGGCGATATAAAGCATGGAGCAAAGGTAGTCGAACTCTCTATATTAAGAGACGCATATAAAGGAGTTTTGATTGCAAATGGAGCGTATGATAAAAAGAGGGGAAATACAGCTATACAAAGCGGTTTGGCTGATGCCGTAGCATTTGGAGCGCTTTTTCTTGCAAATCCTGACTTGCCTGAACGTTTTAAAGCAGACGCAGCTCTTAATAGAGCCGATAGCTCAACATTCTATACAAATGATGAGAAAGGCTATACTGATTATCCCTGCATTGTAAAAAATTAGTTGGGCTTTTAGCCCTCTTTTGCCATCTCTACAAGAAGAAGATGAAGACTCTCTATCGCTTTGACATGTAAGGTTTCATCTTCAACCTTAGCAGCATCTCCCTGCGAAAAAGTTGTGCCGTTAATGTCCGCACTTCCCTCCATTACTTTTACATATAGTGCTCTGCCCTTTTGAAGCTCAAAATCCAGTTTTTTTCCAGCATCTATTTCAGAAGCATACATTGAAGCATCTTGATAGATATCTATTTTTGCACCGCTACCACGGGGACCGGCAATATGCAGCCATCTGTTGTGCCTGTCTTCAAGCTCAAACTCTCTAGAGCCATACTTAGGCACAAGCCCCTTCTCTTTTGGAACAATCCATGTTTGGATAAGATGTAGCTCTTGCTCCCCTGCGTTTATCTCAGAATGAGTAATGCCTGTTCCAGCACTCATATACTGAACACAACCGCGGCTCAAGCTCTCCATATGCCCCATTGAGTCCTGATGCGTCAACTCTCCTCTTAAGACATAAGTTATTATCTCCATATCATTGTGAGGATGTTCTCCAAAGCCCTTAAAAGGCTCTATAAGGTCATCATTCATCACGCGAAGCACTCCGTAATGCATATTATTAATATCCCTATACTCTGCAAATGAGAAGTGAAAACGGCTTTTAAGCCACCCATGGTCTGCTAAATACAAGGAATCAAACGCTATATGTTTTATCATTTTTTCTCTCCATAACTATTTTTTTATTAACTAGTAACAATCTTAAAAAATAAAGACTCTGTTTCGACCGTTGTTCTTGGCTTTATAGAGAGCTTCATCCGCATATCTATAGATATCGCTAGTGCTCTTCATAGAGTCAGGCTTTACTACAATCAATCCCATTGAAACGGTTACATAACTACTTACTTGGCTCTCCTTATGCTCAATTTTTTCGTTTTCAATACTCTCTCTTATCCTATTTGCAAAATCAAAAGCTTCTGTTTCGCTCATTCCCACGCATATGATACCAAACTCTTCTCCACCAAGCCTAAATGCCATATCTCCTGCTCTTTTTAAAGAGTTTTTTAATTTTTTTGCCACCATTTTTATTGCTCTATCACCGGCTTGATGCCCGTAAGTATCATTATACATTTTAAAAAAATCAATATCCAAAATAATAAATATAAATGTCTGCTCTGTTCTTTTTTGGACGTTTAAACAGTTTTCAAACACCTGATCAAAATATCTTCTATTGTATAAATTAGTCATACTGTCTGTTATAGTAAGCTCCTCTATTTTGTCAATAAACTTTCTGTTTTTATAATAAAAAAGTATATTTATATAGATGACAAACAGCATGGACATAAGTCCGCCAAAGAGGATATAAGTAGAGAGTCGTCTCTTTTCTATTAGGGATTTATTTAAAGAATCTAAGTTAGAGTTATAGAGCTCTATTATCACTTCAATATTTTTTGTTATCAGCTCATAAGCTTCATATGACTCAATAAAGGCACTCTTCTCTAGCAGCTCATCTTTGGTATAGTCGATTATATTTTTTTGTGCCTGAGTCATTTTTTTATAATCTTCTCTGATTTTATCATGCTTTGAACTCTTGTAAAATTGAAGCAAATTCTGCTCTAACTTATTTAATTTCTCTTCTATTTTATCCATTTGTGTTGTAACTATTTTTTTTTGATTTTCAGTAAATTCCATATCATTTACGCTAGATGCTATTGCCCTTATTTGTCCATTGTGTTCAATAATTTCAGGAAGCAGATAAACAATGTTGTTAGTTAAAATATAGTCATTTAGTTTTGATTCTAAGGGGAGTTCAAAAGAGTAAGATATACGATGTGAGAAGATCATAAGCTTATATATTATCTCGGTAAGCTTTTCAAAACTCACATTTTCAAAAAAATTATCTTCTATAACATATAAAAACTCAGAGAACTCCTTTTTTAAAGATCTATCTTTAATTAAAATGAGTTTTTCTCTTAGTGATATTATGTTTTTTGAGACATTCTCTCTAAAGAGTTGTAGATTTTTTGTAGATTTTTCGCTTGGTTCTTCCAAACAGCTCAAACCTCTTACTTTTTGAATATCAAAAATAGTTCTCTCAACCTCTTTTATTATAGTAAGAGCTTCTATCTTAGAAGATAATATATCAATATCTTTTTGTACATGAATAAAAGCATAAGAGAATATTACAACGATACTTAGTGCGGGCATTATTGTCACTAAAACAAAATACTTAAGTTTTTTAACTTCCATCATTGAGATACCCTCTTTTATACTTTAGTTAATATTTATTAAAAATAAGCTTTACTCAAATAAAAACCTTTGCCAAATATAAGTCATATTCGACTATAATAGCAGCAACAAGCATAATATTATCTACTGAAAGAATTAATAATTGAACTGGCTAAACTTTTTTAAACCTAAAACCGAGAATAAGCACTCATTTGGAAGAGGCATAAACGCAAACCTCTCTAAAGATGAAGAAGATTTGTTTAATAAATCAAACGAAGCATTTGAAGCAAAAGATATACTGAGTGCTTATGAGTATTTTTTAAAATCTCTTGAAAATTTTTCAAAAGGCAAATCAAATCAAAATATTATAATTACAAAAGATGAAGCGAAACTAAGCTTTGAAATATTTCAAGGAACGGCAAGAGTAACAGGCGTAATCACAAAAGAGAGCCTCTATGCACAAGCCATACTCATAAAAAAAGCATCGGCAAACGTTGCCCTTAAACGACTTATCTTAGAGAGAAACTACCAGCTGACATACGCTTACTACTTTAGTAATGATGAGTATATAAAATTAAAACTTTTTCTTGATAATATAACCATGACTCCTCAAAAAGTCTTCTTTCCTCTACGTGAAATAGCGCTTAATGCAGATTTTGACAAAGAGTATATTAGAAGTGAGTTTTCGGATGTAGCTATTGAAGATATTGATCATCTAATGCCCGTTAATGAGGATGAACTTCTTCTAAAATATGATTTTATGCACAGATGGATTGAGGAGGTAAAGAGAAAAATAACCACACTTCCATCAAATGACAATGCGGCGATGCAGTCGTTTATACTCCTTTACCTAATATTTAAAATTGATTATCTTTTAGTTGCAAAATATAGCATATTTCAAAAATCAAGCAGAAAAATAACAGAGTATTTTAGTAGTGAAAATCTAAGTGTAGAGTCAAAGAATGAAGAGATAAGAGAGTATATAAATGAGCTTCATGAGATGAGCTTTGAAGAGTTCAAAACTAATTTTTATGATGCAAAATATACTTTTAATCCAAGTGATCGTTCATCTCATGAGGAGATAGAAATTTTTATAACTGAATCTTTAGCAAAGATAAGATGGTACAAAAACAATAGGTACAATCAGGTAATTCCAACCATGTACAAATATGTAGCACTCTATCTACTTTACAATTATGGGCTTCATCCGGCAACAAAGGCGCTTCTTCATACATATATAGAAATTCAAAATCCAGATTTTTTCAAAGCGCTTGGATACGCTCCGCTTTATGATATAGAGAGTTCTACTTTCTCAAAAAAAGCTATTATCAATAAAATCAAAGATATTATTCTCTCACATCAAAGTCGTTACAAAATGCTAAAACCTTTTGGAGATAAACTTAACTTTACTTCACTCAATGAATTTAGCAACAGTTTTTATCTACAGCTAAAAAATCTTGACTTTGAAGAGATATAATTATGATGAATACACAATCCATACTAGAGACTTACGCCGAGAACATTATACAAATTATGACGCCATACGGTAGCGGTACGGGCTTTATAGTTGATGACTTGATTGTCACAAACTCCCATGTAGTCGCAGGTCTCAAAGAGGTTGTCATAAGTGCGAAAAAAATTAAAAGGAGCATAGCTAAAGTTGTATATGACGATGCATATTTTGATCTTGCATTTATTAGCTTTGACTTTGTAAAACCAAAAAATCCGCTTCTTTTATCTACTAAAATAGTACAAAACGGTGACACGACAATTGCCATAGGTCACCCTTATGGGCTTAACTATAGTGCTACGGAGGGGATAGTCTCAAAGGCCTCAAGAATCTACGGCGAACTTGAATATATTCAAGTTGATGCTGCAATAAATCCGGGAAATAGCGGAGGACCTCTTCTAAATACCGATGGAGAAGTTATAGGTGTAAACACATTTATAATACAAGACTCAAATAATCTAGGATTTGCACTTCCATACTTCTATGTTGATGAAGCAATAAAGAGCTATAAGAGTCTAAATAGTCAAAATATTTTAAAATGCCCCTCATGCAAGAATTTAATCAAAGAAGAAGATATTGAAAATGATTACTGCCCACGGTGCGGAATTAAGCTAGAGATTGCAAAACTTCGCACAAAAGGCTATAAACCAACAGGCAGCATAAAACTTTTAGAAAAGATTTTAGAGGCTTTGGAGGTAAATGTAACACTCTCAAGAAGATCTCAAGCATCATGGAGAGTCGATTACGGCTCTGCACGTATTGAGATAAACTACTATGACAACGGAATTATCATTGGCGATTCAAAGCTTTGTGTTATACCTAAAGAGAATATAGCGCAAATTTATGACTTCTTGCTAAGCGAAAATAACAAGCTATCATATCTGCGCTTCTCTATTAATGAAAACTTTATATATCTATCTTATATTATAATTGATTCATCACTGACATTAGAAGAGGGAAAAACTGCAATAGAGAGACTTTTTAAAAAAGCAGATGAGTATGATGATATTTTAATTAATAAGTTTGGTGCTATAAAACAAAAACGAGATGAAGAGGATTAAAAAATATGAGTAAATTTTTAGAGTTTAGAGTAGATTTGAAGAGTTTTATTAAAGAACTAAATGAGAGAGTTGAGAAAAATAACAAAAAAGTTGAAAAACTTTTAAAGATAAAAGAGAAGTGCTTTGCAAATTTTGTAAAGCCTCTAGAGCTTATGGATGAGACTTTAGAGCAGTTTTTCACTCCTATGTCGCATCTAAATTCAGTCAAAAATACAAAAAAAACCCAAGAAGTCTATGCCGCATCACTCCCTATTATTACCGAGTATTCAACAAAACTCTCCCAAAATTTAGAGATTTACAAAGCTTACAAAGAGATAGAAAAAAAAGAGCAAAAAAGCCTAAATCAAGAACAAAAAAGAGTTTTAGAGTTAAATATACAAGGCTTTGAGTTAAGCGGTGCACACCTAGATGAAAAAACAAAAAAGAGGCTTCAAGAGATAAATATAAGAAAAAGTGAGCTCTCAAATAACTTCTCGCAAAATCTTCTTGATGCCACTAACGAATATGAGTATATTATTAACAATGAAGATGATGTCAAAGGAATGCCAAAGAGCGATTTGCTAAATGCAAAGATTAAAAAAGACGGTGTTACAAAATATAGATTTACGCTTCAAATGCCGTCATACATAGCCTACATGACATATGGAAGAAATGAAAAAATAAGAGAAGAGCTCTACCGTGCCTATGTTACAAGAGCACCTCAAAATGCACAAATAATCGATGAACTTTTATCTCTAAAATATGAGATGAGCAGGCTTCTGGGCTTTAATAGCTACGCTGAATACTCACTTGCTAGCAAGATGGCAAAAGATAACAAAAGCGTTATCTCATTTTTAGAAAAACTGATTAAGAACTCCAAAAAACAAGCTAAAAAAGAGTTGCAAGAGATTGAAAAAATAGCTAAAAAATCTCTAAAGAGCTTTGATAGTGCCTACTACAGCGAACTTCTTAAAAAAGAGAAATATGAGATTGATGAGGAGTTGTACCGACCATATTTTGAGCAGATGAATGTTTTAGAGGGGATGTTTGGTTTTCTAAATAAGCTTTTTAAAATTACATTCAAAAAAACATCTGAGGAGCTATGGCATAAAAAGGCGCTCTCTTATGATTTATATGAGGGCAGTAAGCTAAAAGCAAGGCTCTATCTTGATTTAGAGGCTAGAAAAGGCAAACAAGGCGGTGCATGGATGAACAACTTCCAAACTCATTGCCAAGATGAAAAGGGCAATGAACAGCTTGCATCTGCCGTAATAGTTTGTAATTTCCCTCCATCTTCTAGTAAAAATCCATCTCTTCTAAGACACGATGATGTCGTGACACTATTTCATGAGATGGGACATGCTCTACATCATATGCTAAGTAGTGTAAATGAGAACGGAGTAAGCGGCGTAAATGGCGTAGAGTGGGATGCGGTTGAGTTTCCATCACAATTCTTAGAAAACTTCGCATATGAACCTACCGTTCTTAAGTTATTTGCATCTCACTATAAGACAGATGAGATTATACCTGATGAGATGATAGAGAAGTTAGTGCAAAGTAAAAACTTTCTCTCAGCTCTTGGGATGCTAAGACAACTAGAGTTCTCTCTGTTTGATTTTAAACTTCACACAAAACTCTACCAAAAAGAAGAAGTGCAAAACTTGCTAGACTCTATTAGAGAAGAGACAGCACTTATAAAACCACCCTCATACAATAAGTTTCAAAATGGCTTCTCACATATATTTGCGGGTGGTTATGCTGCTGGATACTACAGCTATAAATGGGCTGAAGTATTAAGCGCTGATGCCTTCTTTAGCGTTGCTCAGGAGGGGATATTTGATTCTAAAATTGCTAAGAAGTACCTAGATATAGTTCTAAAAGGCGGGGGAGCAAAAAGTATGGGCGAACTATTTAAAGAGCTGATGGGGCGTGAACCAAATCCTGATAATCTGCTTAGGCTAAATGGAATTTTATAGTGAAATTTCTGCTTTTTACAATAATATTTTGTGCAACGCTTTTTGGAGAAACTGTTTTGAAAATAGCAACATATAATGTTGAAAATCTCTTTGATCTACAAAAGAGCGGCCATGAATACAGTGAGTATATACCCAACACTGCATCGGGGTGGAATCAAAAAAATTATAAAATAAAACTAAAAAATATTGCACAAGTCATAAGAGATATTAATGCAGATATTATTGCGCTTCAAGAGGTAGAGTCTCTTCAAGCACTTTTAGATCTTAGATTTACACTAAAGCAAAATGGCTTGTATTACCAATACTACTCTATTGCAGATAAAAAAAACACTACCGTAAAAGTAGCACTCCTTAGCAAGCTACCTTTTATATACTCTAAAGAGCTAAGTGTAACACAAAGCAGTGAGTATAGAAATATTTTAGAGACAAAATTCAAAATTAATAACAAAGAGCTATATATTTTTACAAACCACTGGAAGTCAAAAAGCGGTCCTGAGAGCATGAGAGTACTCTCTGCAAAAACTTTAAAAAAGAGAGTTATGGAGATAGGCTTTGAAAAAAACATAATTCTTCTTGGAGATTTCAATTCTGACTATGAAGAGTATATAAAATTTAAAAGAAAAAGAAAGCACAACAATACAGACGGTATAACAGGGATTAATCATATTTTAGGAACAATAAATCAAAGAGATAGCACTAAGAGAATAAAATATACAAAAGAGAGCTTTTACAACCTTTGGTATGACACAAACAAAGAGAAAAGATATACATACATATATAGAGGCAAAAAAGAGGTCTTAGATAATATACTTATATCTCAATCTCTACTAGTCAATAAAGATATCTCCTATGTAAGCGGAACAATCTCAAACTTTGACGAAGAGTATCTCTTTAAGAAGAAGAGTATAAAAAGATGGGAAATTTCACGTGCTAAAGTCAGAAAACATAGAGGCAAAGGTTATTCAGACCACCTGCCCTTAACTGCAAAGTTTAAAATTAATTAATAAAATAAAATTTTTGAAAAGAAATTGTAAGAAGTAAAGATTAAATTAGAAGTAAAAATGATCAACTAGGCAGCGACCTACATTTCCACACCTGAAAGGTGCAGTATTATCAGCGATGAG
>NZ_JALOAA010000007.1 GCF_023229025.1 Sulfurimonas sp. | reverse complement strand
AATCATACTTACCATTTCGCCCATAGTTGCAAGTCTTGATTGGTGAATAATTTGCAGCGTTTTTTCTTCATTTTTAGCAACTTCAGCTGCAACTAATTCCTTGAGGTTTTTATTTATATCTCCAAGCTTTTTTGTCTTTTCTTTTATCTCTTTTTCAGCGGGCATAAATATAAAAATAGCTTGAGCAATTAGAAGAAAAACTAAAAGTACAAAAAGAACAATTTTTACTAGTAAGGTGTTTTTTATCTCCTCTTCACTCTCTTTTTGAACTTTTAAAACGTAATCATCTATATTTTTAATAAGTTTTTTGTACTGTACGCTAAGAAGACGATCAATCTCAAAACCTTCACTCTCTTCCCACTTTTCATTGCTGTTTTCAAAAAAAGTTAAAAAAGAACCGACAAGCTTAAAAAACTCTCTTTTGTTTTGCTCCTCAAAGACATATCCTCTACTTTTTAAAATAGTATCAACTTCTTTAAAATCAGCCAATGCTTTTTTTAACTCCTGAACTTGAGCATAGCTATGGTGATGGTAAACTTCATTTGTGTAAAAGAGTATTTGCCCAGTGTACATCCTCTCTTTACCAAGCAAGTTTATATCCTCAAGGTAGTGGCTGTTGTTCTCAATTAGAAAAATTGATAAAAAATAAGAAACAACAGCATACGCTCCGGTCAGTAGCAGTGCTGATATATACTTCTTTTTGAGTGTTATTTTGTGCATTATCTCTTCTATATTACATAGTCTGGGTTTTTATTTTTGTGTTGAGAGTTTATGTCAATTGATTTAAACTCACGGATAAGCTCTATTTGGCGGTTGGATAGATAGGCTTTGATATCATTTAAATTTTTTTGGCTAAGCTCATAAAGGACTACAATATTATAATCACGTTTATTTTCATCTATCCTGTAAACACTCCCTAGTGTGCTTATGGTTATCAATCTCCCTTTTAATTTAAGACTTACTACTACTTTTATCTTTATCCCCACCTCTATGCCGGCAGGAAGTGCGTCTGTTTTTAATTTTGCAGAGACTTCAGATATATCCATTACACTTGACTCACCGGGGAACTTTATGTTTTTAAAGTAGAGTGAGCAATTATGGTCGGGATCAGGCTCTAAGCGGGTATATTTTCTATCCGCAGCACTTCTAGAAGCAAAAGTTACATCATCTATAACTATTGTTTGATTGTCAGAGTCAACATTTTTAACAGATTTACAGATAACATCTTTTGGAAATATCTCAGAAGTAATTGTCATATACCTTGTAATTTGAACTATTTTTAGTTGGGTATTTACGGTTTTAAGCGTGAAATTCTCTTCAGTAATCTGCAGGGTTTACAATTGTAAGACCTTTGTAGAAGTTGTGAACTTTTACCTCTGAGGAGTTATCTTTTACAACTTGTAGAAGAGTTAAAATAGCCATCTTATCTAGTGAGTTCTCATCATCTCTTGCTGCATCTGAATCAAAAAGAGACATTAAGTTAAGCTCTGTTACGTCATCAAAAGAGAGTATGTAGTAATCCTTTTTCTCCGGTATTTTTCTAAGCTTCAAGATAAGGTGGCGCTTTTCACCTTTATCATTTTGCATTTTTGTATGATATAGCTTTCCAGGATTTTTTATAGCGGTATCTAGCCATTTTGATGATGATGTGCTGTGTAAAAACTCCTTATGTTCAAGCAGAAGTTTATCAATATTGCTATATTTTTCATGAAACTCCTCTATACTTTCAATCCCAAAAAATTCATTAAAGCGTTTATTTATTAAAACAAATTCATTTTTTTGAACCATTACTACTATGTTGTTTTGATAGTTGAAAATATTTTGTAGTTGATTTAAAAATATGCGGCTGTTCTCCTCTTTTTGTATAGAGAGGACTGCATCGTGCAGAGTATTTATAAGTTGGGGAGCTTTTGCAGGTTTGTGCAGATAGGCAAAAACACCTAGCTCGATAGCCTTATATAGGTGTTTTTTCTCATCATATGCAGAGAGGATTATAATTTTACAATCGGACTCTACCTCATGTATCTTTGCTATCATTTCAAAGCCGTTCATACCGGGCATATTGATGTCGGTTATTACAATCTTAGGCCTAGAGTGTAGATACTCTGCGTACCCCTCTTGCCCGTCATGCGCAATTAATACATCCTTGAAGATTCTGCTTAAAAGTGCTTGCATGTTTTTTGACAAACCTAAATTATCTTCAACATATAAAACAGAGATATTATCGGAGAGGCTATTTATCTTTTTTATTTTTTCATTCATAAATATTCAACCTATTGTAATTAAACAATTCATTTTATTTGAATAAGACTTTAACAATGATTAATAATTTTAAGATAAATTGTTTTTTCGATTCATTACCTCTACAATGAGAGGAATTATATTTTGACTCTTTGTCTTATCTATAAATCCATCTGCACCTAAAAGTTCAGCCTCTCTTTTGTTATTTGAACCGGTCATAGAGCTGTTTACTATAACAGGTATGTTTTTTGTTTTTGAAGAGCTCTTTAAGAGCTTTACAACAGTAAAACCTGACATCTCGGGCATCTCTATGTCTGTTATTACGGCAGGAATTTTTGAAGCATCATCAAGAGAGTTTACATAATCAACAAGAAGTTTTCCGTTTTCAAATAGTTTCATGGAGATGTTGGCATTCTCAAAAATCTGCTTTAAATGCTTTTGAGCCGTTTTAGAGTCCTCAGCTATAAGAACAGTTCCGTTTTTTAGCTTGTTTGGTATAGCTAAATCTTTTAAGTTTGCCGGTGATTCAAGTACATTGACCATCGCTTGAGGGATAACGTCTGCTAAAAGTTTTTCATAATCTAAAACAAGACAGAGGCTTCCATCTTCAAGTCTGGTATCGTTTATTACAACATTATTTTCTCCCATTCTATAACTCTCAGGAGCATGCATCTCATTCCAGTTCTTCTTTACAACTCTATATGCCGACATAATTCTCAGACCGATTACTATGCCGTTAAAGTCGCAAACAAGTATGTTTGATATGTTGATTTCTTCTTTGCTTAGAGTTGTGCCAAGCCAAAGCGGTAGGTTTAATATAGGAATTTGCATCCCGCGAAGAACAATAGTTCCTTCAAGCATCTTATGCGATGAAGGTATCTGTGTTATGTAATGATTTTTTGACTCGACGACTTCTCGTGTTTTAAAAACGTTAATTGCATAATATGCGGAGTCAGGCTTGCTACTAATTCTAAATACTAAAAGTTGCAGTTCATTGTTTTTTGCTAAGTTTGTAGCAGCATCTACATTTTCTAAAATTGACATTCAAAGCCTTTAAATATACTTTTATTTAGTTAGAAATAGTACCAAAATTATGATGAATTATGCTTGAATGTTAATAGTGAAGATGGTAAAATGCGCTAAATAAATCAAGGGTGGCCAATATATTGAAATACCTACTTTTACTTTTTTTAGCTTTAGGTCTTAGTGCCGATAATGACTACTCACTGAGAGTCACTCATGGAAAAGTTACGAAAAGTAATTTAGGAGAGGTACTTCTTTTAGATATTCGCTCTCACAAACATGACTTTAAAGTCACATCTTTAGATGCCGGATATCTTTTAAAAAAAGAGGCTTTTGATCTGCCTCTTGATTTTTACCTAAAGGGCGGTTTGGCTCATTTTAATGAAGCTTCAATGCAGAGTGATGTCTATGAAGCAACTATATATATAAAAGTTTATTACAATATTGATTTTTGGCAAAATAGAGTTAGAGTTGGCTTTGGAGAGGGTGCTTCATACACAAGTGAAGTTCTTTACTATGAAAAACTAAAAACACAAGAGAATAACGATAACACTTCAAACTTTTTAAACTATCTAGACCTTAGTTTGGATTTTGATATCGGTAAACTTTTTAAATATGATGCACTCAAAGATACCTATCTTGGAGTTGCTATAAAGCATCGTTCAGGCATCTTTGGTCTCATTAACAATGTTAGACACGGTGGCTCTAACTACTATGTTTTAAGCTTAGAGAAAAATTTTTAAAAGGAAGGAATTTAATGAGAGTTATTGTTGTACTTACTTTACTTCTTACTCTATCTCATGCAAAAGTCTATTATGCAAAAGTTGAACCCTATGAGATAAGAGATGTTTCTTCAAATGTCTCTGGCTTGATTATAAGTGCAGATAAGGCGCTTGTAGGTACTAAGCTTACATCTAAAGCCTATATAGAGATAGATTCAGAGGTAGATAGTAAAGAGCTTAGGCTTACAAAAGAGAAACTAATGTATACCAAAAACTCTTTAGAGATAAATGAGGCAGTTTTAGTTAACTTAGAAGATTTGCTTGTAAAAAAAAGAGAGAACTACAGAAAGATAGAGCCTCTAAAATTTAAATCCTCAGTCGAGAAAGATAGGGAGTTTTACGACCTCATTACAAGTGAGAATCTCTACCTAACTACAAGAAAAGAGATTCAAAATCTAAAGATACAGATAGCGGACTTAGAGTTAAGAGAAGTTCAACTTCAAAGAAGCATAAGAGACAAAAAGCTCACTGCAGAGGGTTTTGTCCTTTATGAGATGCTTGTAAAACCGGAACAAGTTGTGGGAGTAGCTACTCCGCTAGCTAAAATAGCAGATACCTCTAAAGCGATTCTTAGCATATATCTGGATGATACTGATGTCTTAGATGCAAGAAGCAAGGTCGTTTATATTGACGGGCAAAAGAGCGGATATAAAATTTCAAGACTCTTAAATATTGCAGATGGTAAAAATATATCAAAATATCTAGCTCAGATAGTCATAGAGTCGCCAAAACTTTTCTCAAAGCTTGTAAAAGTGGAACTAAGAGATGAGTAAAAAGACAGCATGCCCGCTTGATTGCTATGATGCTTGCGAAATAATTTATGAAGATGGGAAAATTAAAGGAGCAAAAAGCGGTCATACTCAGGGTTTTTTGTGTCAAAATCTAAATCACTATAAAAAATATGAGACTATTCAGTCGCCAAGATATAAGGGCAAAGAGATTACTCTCCAAGAGGCGCTTTTAAAACTAAAAGAGATAGTTGCCTCCTCAAGTCCAAGTGAAATTCTTCACTATAGAGGAAGTGGGAATTTTGCTCTTATGCAGGAGGTTACAGATCACTTTTTTGCTTCATATGGAGCGGTTTTAACAGAAGGTTCGCTTTGTGATGGCGCCGGAGAAGCCGGAATCATTGAGGGTAGAGGCAGCAACAAGAACATGCCGTTGCATGAAGTGGCAAAGTCTGATGTTGTGATATTTTGGGGGAGAAATCCCCATATAACTTCAACTCATCTACTACCGCTTATCAAAGATAAAAAAGTAGTCGTAATTGACCCTATTAAGACAAAGATAGCTAAAAATGCAAACCTTCATATTCAGCTAAAACCACATACTGATATCTTTTTGGCAATGATGCTAAGTCGGTTTTTATACATAGAGCATGGGTATGATGTAGATTTTTTAGATGCACATGCAAGTGAGTACGAAGATTACTATGAGTTGACACAAAATATAAGAATTAAGGCAGTCTTAGAGCATATTGGTGCTTCCTTGGGGCAGGTTGGAGAGATACTCGCACTTGTTAAAAATAGGAGAGTTGCTATTGTTTGTGGAGTCGGCGTGCAAAAATATAGCAACGGCGCTGATGTCATGAGGGCAATAGACGCATTTGCCGCAATGCTTGGTCTTTTTGGTAAGGAGGGTTGCGGTGTAAGTTATCTTGGCTCCTCTAGAGAGGGCATAGCTTCTCCTTTTAATAAAAAAGCAAAAAAAGTATCAAAGGTCGATACTGAGTTTTCAGATTTTAAAACAGTTTTTATTCAAGGTGCCAATCCGCTTTCTCAGATGCCAAACTCACTTAGGGTAAGAGAGTCTATAAAAAGAGTTGAGAATGTTGTCTACTTTGGACTTTATGAGAATGAGACAAGCGAGATTGCCGATTTAATAATACCTGCTAAGAGTTTTTTATATAAAGATGATGTTAGAACCTCATACTCTCACAACGTAATGTCGTTTATGCCTAAGGTGGCACAGAGCAATGTGGGGATTAGTGAGTATGAGCTATCTTCTTATCTATGCAAAGAGTTTGATATTATGATAGAGAGTGAAGAGTTTTATCTAAAATATTTTAAAAATTTTGCAGTACAGAAGATGGATGGCTCTTGGTATGTAGAAAATAGAGAAGATATCCCTTACAGAGATGGCTTTGACACAGATGACGGTGAGTTTTTATTTTTAGATGAGTTGGATGCAAGGGTAGAGCAAGAGAGCGGTTTTCATCTAATTACCTGCAAAAGTCAGACAAGCCTTAACTCTCAGTTTGATAGAGAGGACTCTGTCTATATGCATAGCTCTTTAGGTTACAATGAGGGGGAGACGGTAACAATATCCTCAGTGTCTGGAAGTGTAGAGTTAAGAGTAAAGCATAATGATGATTTGCGTGAGGATTGTCTTTTAATTTACAGCGGAACAAGAGGCGTTAATAATTTAACAACATCAAAACATGCACACTATGCTAAGAGTGCAATATTTCAAGAAAATAGAGTGGAGATAAATAGAAGAGTGACAGTTTAGTAATAAACGTTAAGCCCCTTAAGAGGCTTAATGTTTATCGTGTGATTTGCTTTGACCGTGATCATGTCCGCCATTGCCGGCAACCATATTGTGGATGCCTTCAACAAAATGAACATATTGAACATAAGATTCTACATACTCTCTACCATCTTTTACGCTCTTATCTTTATGAACTTTTTGCTCTTTAGCTTCTTTGAAACGTTTTTTAATGGCCTCTTCAACTGCATGAGCTATCTCTTTGGCAAGTTTATCGACTGAGCCGGTTTCAAGAGCTTTATCGGCTGCTGTGATAACTGGTGCTACATTGCCTGCTGGTTTAAGACCTGTATATGGAGCACCCTCTCCAGCACGATGAACTCTGACGAGTGTCTCAAAAAAATAATTGTCTGCAATCTTTTGCACGTCTGCATCTTTATCACGAACTTTCATAGCGCTATTAAATGCGTGTGTAATATCATTTTCATGATTGGAGTCTTTGACCCATTTTAAAACTGGAGTAATATCCTTTTTCTCAATGGCTAGTTTTGCATCCATAATCACAGGTCCGTCAAGTGTATCGCAGTGAGCAAATGCATTACTCGCTAAAGTGACTGCAAGCAGCGGCACCAAGCTTTTTTTAATATATTTATTTAACATGTAACAACCTTTTATTTTTATAACAAAAGATTATACTTATTTAGTTAATGAAGATGAAACTATTGGTTAATGAATATGAAATCAAATTTAGCTAACTGGGGGCATCCGAGTTTATATATTTGTGTTATTATATAGTTATAAATAAAATTAAGAAAATATAAGTATTTTAGAATATAAAAAGGTAAAAAATGAACATAAAAGAGTTAGATAAAAAGTATGTTTTGCCGACTTATGCAAGAGCGGATGTTGAGTTTGTAAGCGGCGATAATGCAAGATTGGTTGATTCAGAGGGCAAAAAATATATAGATTTTGCTTCAGGCATAGCAGTTGTTAGTGTGGGGCATGCCAACAAAAGAGTAAATAATGCTATCTGCAAGCAGCTCTCTAACTTAACGCATACGTCAAACCTTTACTACATCGCTCCACAAGCTCGTGTAGCAAAGAAGATAGTTGAGGCAAGCGGATATGATATGAAGTGCTTCTTTGCAAACAGCGGAGCAGAGGCGAATGAGGGAGCTATAAAGATAGCTAGAAAATTTGGCGAGAGAGATGGAGAGATAAAAAGATATAAAGTTATAACCCTTCAGCACTCTTTTCACGGTAGAACTATTACAACAGTAAAAGCGACCGGTCAAGAGAAGATGCATAACTATTTTGGACCTTACCCTGACGGGTTTGTATATGCGGACAATATAGAACATGTTGCGAGTTTGGTCGATGATCACACATGTGCGGTTATGTTAGAGCTTGTTCAAGGAGAGGGTGGAGTTGAGCCTCTTGATAAAGTTGCAGTTCAAAAACTTGCAAAATTTTTAAAGTCAAAGAGTGTTTTGTTGATGATAGATGAGGTGCAAACCGGAGTTTATAGAACAGGAAAGTTTTTAGCATCAAACTACTATGAGATAGAGCCTGATGTTGTAACTTTGGCAAAAGGTCTTGGCGGCGGTGTTCCTATCGGCGTTGTTATGACAACCCTAAAAGAGCTCTTTAGTGCAGGAGATCACGGCTCTACATTTGGCGGTAACTTCTTAAGCACAACCGCTGCATGTGAGGTTATGGATATTTTAAGCGAGATGGATGAGAATAGAGAGCTTCAAAAAGGTATTGACTATTTTGATAGCGAGTTAGAGAAATTTTATGCTGCTCATAAAGATATTTTTACATCTAAAGTAGGTATCGGAATGATGTGCGGATTGCGTGTAAGGGATGCTGATACTCTTAATAAAATAGTCTCAAATGCAAGAGAAGAGGGAGCTATAGTATTAAAAGCCGGACGCGATACTCTTAGACTTTTACCGGCTTTAACAATTACAAAAGAGGAAGTAGATGAAGGTTTTGAATCTCTCAATCGCGCTGTTAGCTCTTTGTAGTTCATTACTTTTTTCCGATGAAGAGCTTAGGGATTTTATATCTGAGAATAAAAAAGCGCAGTTTAAATATGATTATGAAAAAAATGAAGCTGATAGCTCAAAACTTCGTGACTCTTGGATTGCACCGCTTAATCTAAATTATAGTTATTCAAAGAGTAACCCATATACAGAGCAACAGACTACAGAGAACGCTTCTATCAGAATGGATCAGCCGATATTTCAAAGTGGCGGTATTTACTATGGAATTAAGTTTGCAGAGGCTTCTAGAATCTACTCGGATTACTCGATTGATGTTGCAAAAAGAAAACTTATAAAAGATGCAGTATCACTTTTGATGCAGATTAAACAGATAGGTTTAAAGATTGATAAGCAGAGTTTAGTGATTGAGAATTCCGAGATTAATCTTGCACAGAAAAAAGAGGATTATTTAAACGGGCAGCTCGATTCCGGCTTTTTGGATAATGCAATAATTGAAAGAAACATTGCAATTCAGGCACTTTATGATCTGCAAACAAGCAAGGAGAGACTAATTTCAAAATTTAATGCAATAAGCGATTTAAATTATGAAGAAGCATTTATTCCAAAGTTAAAATATTTAACTCAAGATGAGTTTTTAGAAAAAAATATGCTTCTTTATATGTCAGAGAGTGAAATAGTTAAAAATAGATATGCTAAAGATGTTATTGTGGCAAAGTATCTCCCCAAAGTTAATCTAGTAGCCGGATATAATTGGGATAAAAGCGATACTCAGTTTCAGTTTGGGTCGGATGAGAAGGATTATTACAATTTTGGACTTAAGGCTACGCTTCCTATTGATATAAATACTTTTAGGGATATAGAGTCCTCAAAAGTCGACTACCTAAAGTCACAGCTTATTTTAGAGGATAAAAAAAGAGAGCTTATAGCTATTTTTGAGCAGGTTAGTCAAAATATAGAGAATTTTGAGAAGAAAAAACAGTTAAGCGTACAAAATAGAGATATTTACGAGAGGCTTTTAGCAGATACTATAGATCTCTACGAGGCAGGATACAAAACAAAGTATGATGCAGAACTTTTACAAAACTCGGTTCTAATTCAAAAGAGCGATGTAGAGATTTATGAGATAGATAAACAGCTAGAGCTATTAACACTTTATGAGACGTACAGAGATGAAATTTAGCGACTACATGAGAGAGTGGCTCTACTCAGATGAGGGCTACTATGCAACATATAAAAATATAGGTAAAAGCGGAGATTTTTATACAGCGGTAAGTACGAGCAAGTTTTTTGGCGGAACAGTAGCAAAGCATATTATCTCTTTAGTTGATGAGGGTTTTTTGGCTAAAGATGCGACAATATGTGAAATCGGTGCACATCACGGTTATTTTTTAGCAGATGTTATAGAGTTCATATATACGTTAAAGCCTGAACTTCTTGGGAGTTTTAATTTTGTCATTATAGAGAGATTCGATTCGCTTCAAGAGTTTCAAAAAAACTATTTTAAAGAGTCGTTTGGTGACGCTGTAAAGCTTACTCACTATAAATCATTAAGCCAACTAAAATGTAAAAACGCTTTTTTTATAGCAAATGAGATATTTGACGCATTTCCTTGTGAGCTTTACTATAAAGGCAAATCAGCAAGAGTAGAGAGTCACAATATAGAGTTTGATGTGGATGATGAATGGGTAAGTAGCAAAGCTAATAAGTACCATAAAGATAGAGGCGAGATAGCTCTTGGGTATGAAGAGTTTGCAAAAGAGATGGCTCTGTCATGTGAGAAGTTTGAGTTTATGAGCTTTGACTATGGAGAGATGCAAGCCCGCCCTGATTTTTCACTTAGAGTTTATTCAAAACATGAGGTAATTGCGTTTTTCGATGAGAAAATAAAAAGAGATGAACTGTTCGCAAAGTCTGATATTACATATGATGTTACTTTTGCTCATGTAAAAGATGCTTATGAAGAAGCAGGAGTAGAGTTTATAGAGCTTAAGCCTCAGATGGTAGCACTTGTTGAGATGGGAATCTTGGAGCTTCTAGAGATTTTAAAAGCTAACGTGGATGAGAAGATATATAAGCAGGAGCTAGAAAAAGCCAAAATATTAATATTGCCAAACTTTCTAGGGGAACGATTTAAGATGATTAAGTTTAGAAAAGACAAAAAGCAATAAAATTTTACTTTTTGTCTAATTTTGTCATTGTTGAAAAATCTTTTTGAGATCTTCCTCAATAACACTACTGCTGATAGCACCTAAATAGAAATTATTATTTGGATTATCGCCATATATATCTGTCAATTTCTGGTACTTTGCATTTTTTAGAACAACTTTAAAAGGGATTTGCATAGATGGCTCATACTCTATATCTTTTAAAATAGTTTTTATAATTATATTATTATGCGCTGAGTTGCTTATAAAATAGAATGCGCCGTATGTATATCTGAAGTTATCATCAATGTACAAGTCACTTACATCCTCAAAAGTATTAAGTGCTATGATTAAAAGTTTATCCGAGTATTTTGTCTGCAAAGCTGTTAAGTGAGGTGCTTCTTTTCGACATGGCGGACAATAAGTAGCATACATATCAAACATAATAACTTTATCCTCATGTCCCTCTACAACGAACCCGCCATCTTCTCTTTTTAGCACATACTTTGCTCCACTACTAACATCTTCAATAGTGTATGATGACTGCTCAACTGTTGTATGTTCCTTTACAAGAGGAGGCTCTTCTTTAGGTTTTTCATCGCATCCTGTAAAAACTAAAATAGTAAAAATCGCAAATAGCGTGTAGATATATTTCATCTAAAATCCTTTTTTTAAAGTTCTGATTCTACTAATTTTATGAGCTGTTTATGCCCAAACTCTTGTAGTATTTTGCCGTTTACAAAAAATTGAGGTGTTTTTTTAACACCTAATGCTTTTGCATCAGACAACTCTTGCTTAATTAGTTCATCCAACTTAGGGTCTTCAAAATCTACTTTAAGCTGCTCAATGTTTAAGCCCAAATGTGCCATAAGTCTCCATACCATCTGTTTATTTGGAACATGATGATCTACCCATTGATTTTGATATCTAAAAAGTGCTTCTAGCGTCTCTATGTATTTACCCTGCTTTTTTGTTGCTTCTAAAAGTTTTACTACATAATCTGAATCTTGATGAAAAGGGGCATATCTAATAACGTGTTTTATTTTACCTTCATGCTTAGCCATTATATCTTTTACAAGTGGATAAAAGGCTCTACAAGTTTCACAAGAAGGGTCTAGAAACTCCACTATGGTTACTTTGGCATCGCTATTGCCAACTACTGTTGAGTAATCTCTAATGAATCTCTCTTCATTTTTTTTAGCAATTAAAGCAGCTTCATCCGATTTACTGCTGTTGTATGCAAAAGTTCCAAATGCGAATAAAATCAGTAGTGAGACTACTGAGAGCAGTATGACTTTTTGTTTGTTCATGAGTTTTTCCTTTTAAGAAATAAAAATAACAGAGTTAATATAATAGAAAATGCGATAAATGAGAGCATCGGTATTGATATAAAACCGAAAAAATCTATATATTTAGTAGAGCATGGTATCCCTTGAGTACATGGCGTCATATCCTCTGAAATAATTTCATACTGTAAAAGATTATGATAAAGTGCAGCTAGCCACCCTATCACAACGAAAGGTGCAGAGTACCTAAGTATGTTTTTATCAAGCGGAAATAATCCAACAAGAAGTATAATAACAAGAGGATACATTAAAATTCTTTGATACCAGCAAAGAATACAAGGCGGATACTCCATTACTTCACTAAAAAATAGACTTCCAAGAGTTGAAATGGTCGCAACTAACCAAGCTAAGAAGATAATGTTCCAATCTCTACTAGATTCTATCTTGTCACTCTTCATATATCAAAAATCCTAATAATTACGTTTGGCGTATCGTACCATATTTTTGGTATATAACCGCAATACCAGATCAAGTTGCAAACCTTAAAAAGGTTTTAAAGGTTTTGAATTATCTTTATCAGCTCTTCAGGTCTGTTTGAAGCTGTAATAGCCACATCTTTTGAGATGACTTTTTTGCGAAGCAGGGTTATGAGCTGATCTGTTTGCGTAGTCATGCTCGTCTCCGCTTGGTTTAACTGCATTTGAGAGTAGATTTGGTGAACTTTGTCTTCTCTGATTAAGTTTTGAATAGCAGGGTTTGTTATTAAAACCTCTTGAGTTGCAATAATACCGCCACCGATTCTAGGCATCAGGGATTGAGAGATAACCGAGATAAGCGAAGATGCAAGCTGTGCTCTTACCTGTGGCTGCTCTCCGGCATCAAAAACATCGATAATACGGTTTATAGTTGCGGGTGCCGAATTTGTATGTAGAGTTCCAAAAACTATATGTCCGGTCTCAGCCGCAGTAAGAGCTGCAGAGATAGTCTCTTTATCTCTCATCTCACCAACTAGAATAACATCGGGATCTTGTCTAAGGGCGAATTTAAGCGCCGTTGCAAAAGATTTTGTGTCAGAACCCACTTCTCTTTGGGAGAAGAGCGACTTTATATTTGTATGGACAAACTCAACCGGATCCTCTATGGTAATTATATGTTTATTTGCAGTAAGGTTTATCTCATGAAGCATTGAAGCAAGCGTAGTAGATTTACCGCTACCTGTTGGTCCTGTTACGAGAATAAGCCCCTTTTCTCTTTTGACAAGCTCTTTAAAAATAGGGTTATTGTTAAACTTTTCAAGTGGCGGAATATCGATAGGAATCATACGAAAGGCACATGCAATACCGCCAATAGTTCTGTAGTAGTTTGCACGAAAACGACCTACATTCTCTAGCTCAAAAGAGAAGTCAAGTTCATTATTCTCTTCAAATATTTTCTTCTGCTTATCTTCAATAAGCGCATAAGCCATCTCTTCAATCTCTTTTGCGCTTAAAACCGGAAGATTGAGTGGCTTTAGTGATTTGTCAATTCTGATTTGCGGCTCACTGCCGGGAACAAGGTGTAAGTCGGAAGAATCAAAGTGTAAAACACTCTTTAGTAGCTTTTTTATATCTATCGGTTTTTTTGCTTCATTGCTCATAATAAATTTCCTTTTATATTATTAAAATTTACCTACTACTCAATTATCTTAGGTACGACAAAATAACCATCATCACTAAGAGGCGCATTTTTCATAATGCTCTCATTTATATCTGTGCTACAGTGTGGAGTATCTTCTCTTAAAAAAGTAGCATCATCGTTCATTGCAAATTTATCATCAACATTATCAGTATTTAACTCGCTTAAATTATCCACAAAAGTCACAATCTCAGAGAGTTGCTCAATAATCTCTTCTCTTTTATCATCTGAAACTTTTAGAAATGATAGTTTTTCTAATCTAGCTAAGAGTTTATCATCTACTTGCATATAACCGTCCTAATTATTATTAAGGGTTTTGTATGCACCCTTTGTAGGATTGTAACAAAAAAAATCTATCTATTTGATGAAACTTTAACAAACTATGCGATATTATTTTAAACTTTCAATAATTATAGATGAAAAAGGAATATTTTTGAGCTTAAAAGATAACATGAAGATGGTAAAAGAGGAGCTAAACTCCGAAGAGAAGTTTTTTGAAAAAGCGGTTATGACTGAAAAGTTTGTAAAAAAATATAAAAATGTAATGATAGCTTCAGTCGCAATTATTATTCTCATTGTCGGTGCAAATATTGCATATGATATGAACCAAGAGAGTAAGATTTCAGCAGCAAACAACGCACTTTTAAAGTTGCAGACAGACCCAGAAGATAGTGCCTCGCTTTTAGAGCTTAAAATGGTTAGTCCAAATCTTCATGATGTTTGGTTGTATTCACAAGCACTTGCAAATGATGATTTGGAGACGATGAAGAGTTTAAAAAACTCAAAAGCATTGATTGTAAGCGACTTAGCAAAGTATGAAACAGCTACAAATCCGGCTTCTCTTGAAGAGTACGCTTCAAAACAGGATGCGATATACAGAGACCTCGCACTAGTTCAAAGTGCGGTGATACTTTTAAACGAGAACAAGATAGATAAAGCAAGAGCCGCGCTCTCAAAAGTATCTAAAGAGTCATCTCTGAATGAACTAGTAGCAGTTCTTATGCACTACGGGGTTAAATAATATTTTGAAAATTTTACAAATAACCCTTATTTCACTTCTGTTTATTGTTTTTACTGCATGTAGCTCTAAAGAAGTTTACAAACCTTCAGATGTAGAGGATGATTGGGAGTACTGTGGAAGTAGTGATGTAACCATTATGGGCACCTCCTCAGAGGCAGCATTGGTAGAGGATAGAAAAGTTATAGTTAAGGGCAAAGTTCTTGATATAACAATTCCTAAAGAGGATAAGCTCTTAGGTTATAGTGACGGATGGATTATGAGTTCCGGAATTGATGGAAACCTAACGCTGCAGTATGCAACAGATGATAAGATGGTAGAGAAATTTGCACTAAAGAGGACTATTGCAACAGCAGGAGTTAAAGATGACCTTCTTGCCGTCCTTTTTGTAAACAATGAGATGGCTCTATACTCTATAGCAGACAAGACCCTTCTTCTAAAAGAGCAGGGTGATGCACCGATAGTAGTTAACTCAAAAATAGTAAAACCATATATCAGAGATGAGTTAGTTATATTCTCTACACTTGATGGAAAAGTTGTTATTATCAACTCAGAGACAAAAAAGAAGTTAAGAACCGTGATAGTTAGCTCTCAAGAACAATTCAACAATATAATATACTTTAATCTTGTAGATAATAAAATCATTGCAGCGACAGGACACAAGATACTCTCGCTAGGACAAAAAGAGATTAGAGCAGATTACGATATCAGAGATATTGTAGCCGATGGAAAAAATATATTTATAGCCACAAAACAGGGTGACATTGTCTCTTTGACGCCAAATCTTGAGCAAAATGCGATAGCAAAATTCCCTTTTGCCCACTTTTTAGGGATGATTGCTCATAATAATAACTTGTATGCTCTTGAAAAAGAGGGGTATATTATAGAGATTTCAAAAGATCTGCAGACTCATAGAGTATATGAGGCGTGTATAGATGAGGGTTATGTCTATATTGACGGAAAAATCTTTTTTGTGGATGACAGATATATCTCGGTAGAGTAAGTAATGTCAAATGAGTTGGAAGCATTTATTGAGTATATAAGTGTTATAAAGGCTCTTAGTAAAAAGAGTGTTGAGGCTTACAGAAGTGACTTGAGAGGTATTGAAGAGCTGCTTGGTAGGCCTCTTGTTAAGATGGACTCCGCTTTGCTATTTAGTGCCTTGGGTATGTATAAAAACAGAAGAACACTAAATAGAAAACTCTCTGCTATAAATGCTTTTTTCGATTTTTGCTATAGTAGCCAATTCTCAACGCAAAAGAGAAAGTTCAAACTCTCTAAAATCCCAAAACTTCTTCCAAAATTTCTTTCATACGCAGAGATACAAAACGGACTAAGCATGATAGACAGAAGCACTTTATTGGGTCTTCGTGATTATGCATTTGTTCTTTTTTTATACGCAACAGGAGCAAGAGTAAGCGAAGCTCTTGCACTTTGTAAAGAAGATATAGAGGGAGAGTGGCTTCACATAAGACACGCAAAGGGAGATAAGGAGCGAATCATCCCTATTGCAAAAGTTGCAGTAGATGCACTAGAGAGTTATCTTAGAGAGAAAAAAAAAGAGGATGAGTTTATCTGGTCAAACTACAAAGGCGGCAGGCTCAGTCGTATTTCGGCATATAAGATAACGCAAAAGTATATTGGGGTATCTCCGCATGTTTTGCGCCACTCCTATGCAACCTCATTGATATCAGGAGGAGCGGATTTGCGTGTTGTTCAAGAGCTGCTTGGACATGCTTCACTATTAACAACGCAGGTTTATACGCATATTCAAAAGCAGGATTTAAAAGAGACGGTAGAGGTGTGTCATCCAATGGCAAGTGAGAGCTTATGAATAGAGTCAAAAACGATATTTTTTCCAGACCTTTTTTAGAATCTCTCTTCTTTACACAAAATAAGTGGCATCAACATGGGGTTTTGTTTCATACTCTTAGAGTAGTTTACTATATTTTAAAAGCAAAAGAGTTTCGTTTTTTTGCCGCGGGAGTTCTACATGACATCGGCAAACCTTTTTGTGCCTACAAAAAAGATGAGGAAGATATAGAGTTTGGCGAATACAGCTTTACAGATCATGAAGAGAGAAGTTACGAGATAATCAAAAATTGGTCGTTTATAAGTGATTATACAAAACAGATTGTGCGTTATCACTACCTAATAAGAGATGCTAAAAAAAGCAAAGAGGAGGAAGATATGCCAAGACATGAGAGTAAAAAGAAGATATTGGATAGTCTGGATATAACTCTAAAAAAAGATTTGGAGAAGTTTCTGTTTTATGATGATTTGGGAAAAGGAAAAAAAAGAAGATGAAAAAGTTTACGCCTATTTTAATTTTGCTTCTATTTGTCGGAGTTGTTACAACTATATTTTTCTCTTTAGCATCCTCTAAAAGGATGATTGTAGTAAAGGATGGAAATCTTAAGCAGCTTCCAATTGAGATGCAAATTGGCATATACCAAGATAGCGATTGCGGAATGGTCATTGATAATTTAAGGGATGCCTCTCAAGTTGTTACGAAGAGCGGCAGAAGTTGGTTTTTTCATGATCACGGCGGATTTGTTAAATGGCTTGAAGATAAAGAGTTTAGAGATAGTGCAAAAATCTGGGTCATGAGCAGAGATACAAATAGGTGGATAGATGCTAAAGAGGCTTTTTACTCACTAACGGATGAGACTCCAATGGGTTACGGCTTTGGCGCTTATGAAAAAAGAGCAGAGGAGTTTATAGATTTTGATACAATGCGTCTTAGAGTTTTAAGAGGCGAGACGTTGCAAAACCCTGCAATTAGAAAACAACTTTTAGGAAAATAGAAAAAGAGAATGGAAACCGTAAATATTTTAAGCATAATTAGCATCGCTTTTTTGGGCTCGTTTGGGCACTGCATAGGGATGTGCGGCGGTATTGTTCTGGCATATTCGACTATCAAGATAGACCCTAAGAGCTCAAAAGTCTCACAATCAACTGCTCATCTTCTCTACTCGCTAGGCAGGGTTTTTACCTACTCTGTTTTGGGCGCAATTTTTGGAGCCCTTGGTGGAGTAGTGACCTTTAGCAACACGGCAAACGGTGTAATGCTAGTCGTAGCAGGAGTAGCTATGGTCTTAGCAGGTCTCTCTTTGATGGGCAAGATAAAGTTTCTAACCCTAATAGAGCACTCCTTCTCTTCATCACCACTTTACAAAAATTTATTTAGAAAAGTATTAAACTCAAAATCAAACTTTAGCTTTTTTACCCTTGGCATGTTAAACGGTCTTTTGCCATGCGGATTTGTCTACTTTTTTGCTATTACAGCAGCAAGTACGGCAAGTCCAATCTACGGTGCTTTAGTTATGGCGATATTTGGACTAAGTACAATTCCTGCTATGTTTTCTCTGGGTTTTTTAGCAACGCTCTCAAGTGCTACAAATTTTAGAAATTTGATGATGAGTCTATCATCTTTTGCAGTTATAGTTTATGGTGTTTATACGATATATAACGGTTACGATTACATGGCAAGAGAAGAAAAAACATTAACAGAGTGCCATAGTCAGTAAATTTTATTTTTACTTGCTATAATAATAAAAAAAAACAAGGTATCTGCTTGAAAAGTTCAATTATTGATAGTATAAAGTCTCTTCCCCCCCTCTCTACTACTATTGTGGAAATAAATAGAATTTATGCCGATGAAAATTCAACGATAAAAGATATGGCAAAAGCGATAGAGAATGACCCAATGATAATTGCAAATATTTTAAAGATTGCAAACTCTCCGCTTTATGGTTTTGGCAGAGAGATAAAAAATGCTGCTCAAGCAGTAAGCCTCTTTGGAATGAACATGACACGTTCAATTGCGATAGGAAATTCAGTTAAAAAGCTTTTAAACGTAGATATGCAGCCTTATAATATTAGCTCAGATGAGTTTGCAAAAATATCTTCACTTCAAGCTGTGTTGATCTATAAGTGGTATAGAAAAATAGATAAGCAAAAGGCTGAAGAGTTATACTTGGCTGCTTTTTTGCAGGAGACGGGAAAGATACTAATAGCGAGTGAGATTATTCAAAATGATGAGGCTATAAGTTTTGCTAGTGAGATAGAGAACTCAAATAACATTGCAATGGTTGAGAGGGATTACTCAAATGCGACATGTGGGGAAGTCACGGCATTAGTTTTCAAGCACTGGGGATTTGATAATAGTTTTATTGAGATGATAAAATATTCAGACAATCCATCGGCTGCTCCCGAGGATGTAAAAGAGTTCTCAACGGCTCTAAATATTGTAAAAACAGTAGTGCCGGTAAATAGACCTTTTTCTGAAATGTCTATAAATTTTGGATTGAAAAAGGCGAGTGATGCAGGGTACGATATCTCTCTATTAGAAGAGTCTATTTCTCAAATAGTGGATAGTTTGCAAGAATGAGCAAAACCGTCACAATAATTGATACATTTGGCTTTTTCTTTCGTAGCTTTTATGCGCTTCCACAATACCTAAAAAATAGCCAAGGTTTTCCTACCGGTCTCTTAACCGGCTTTACAAACTTCATATCTACACTTCAAAAACAGCATGATAGTGATTATCTCATTTTTGCTATTGATTCTAAAGGACCGACTTTTAGAAACGAGATAGATTCAAACTATAAGGCACACAGAGTAGCACCGCCTGAAGATCTTATGATGCAGCTTCCTATTGCTATAGAGTGGATAGATAAGATGGGCTACAAAACTCTTGGGCGAGTAGGCTATGAAGCAGATGATATGATTGCTACTGTTGTGCGTTTTGCTAAAGAGAAGGGTTATAACGTCAGGATAGTATCTCATGATAAGGATCTTTTCCAGCTTATTGACGATGGCAAGGTTGTCTTAGTTGATGCAATAAAGAAAAAAGTTATGGATGAGGATGCATGCATTGAGAAGTATGGTATCTCTCCAAAACAGTTTCAAGATTATCAAGCAATTTTAGGTGATTCTGCCGATAATATTCCCGGTGTAAAGGGAATTGGAAAAGTCGGTGCGCAGAAGCTTTTAGAGCAGTATCAGACTCTTGATAATATATATGCAAATATAGATGAGATAAAACCTCCCGGTATCCAAAAGAAGCTTATTGAGTTTAAGGCAGATGCCTATAGGTCAAAAGAGTTAGTTTCACTCAAAGAAGATGCATTGGAGAGTTTTGACTTTCAAGAGTATAAAATGGATGTGGAGCACCCCTTTTTAAACATCTATGAAGAGCTAGTAAAGTATGAGCAAAACAGTATTTTAAAAAAGCTTCAAGCAAAAAAAATAGTCACCCAAGAAGCCCATGAAGAGGCGGTTGCAAAAGTAGAAGTTGAGAATCCAAAGAGCAAAGAGTTAAGTTTTAAAACAACGCTTATTACAGACCCAAAAGAGCTTTACAGAGTGCTGGAGCTATTAAATAGAGATACGATAGTAGCTTTTGATACAGAGACAACAGGATTAGATTACAGGAATGACTCCTTAGTCGGTTTTAGTTTTAGTTTTGATCAAAGCGAGGGATATTATGTGCCAATTGCGCACTCCTACCTTGGGGTAACGGAGCAGATTAGCCGTGATGATGCCGCAAAGGCTATAAAAAAAATATTTAACTCCCGTGTTATTGGACACAACATAAAGTTTGATCTACACTTTGTTTGCAGATTTTTGCAGCTAAGTAGTCTAGATATTTTTGCAGACTCTATGATACTTGCATGGCTAGCAGATCCTGAAGATGCGCTATCTCTTGATAAACTCTCGGATAAATTTCTAAATCACAAAATGATTCCTTTTAAAGATACTGTAAAAAAAGGCGAAACATTTGCAAGCGTTGAGCTAGAAGATGCATGCGGCTATGCTGCGGAAGATGCCGTTATTACGTTAAAGCTCTATTATAAACTTTTAGAGAGGCTTAAACTTCAAAATGCTGAGCATCTTATTGCAGAGGCAAAAGAGGTTGAATTTATATTTATCGAAACTCTTTTAGCTATGGAGAGAGAGGGAATAGCCCTAGATAGCCGCTTTTTAGAGAAGTTTCTTGTTGAAGTAAAAGAGAGTTTAAGTGATTTGACAAACAAAATCTACTCGTTGGCAAAAAGGGAGTTTAACATAAACTCTACACAACAGCTTGGAGTTATCCTTTTTGAAGAGCTTGGTCTTGCAACCGGAAAGAAAACAAAGACCGGCTACTCCACAAATGAGCAAGTACTTACTTCATTAAAAGATGCGCATGAGATTATTCCGTATCTTTTAGAGTATCGCGAGGTGTATAAGCTTTTCTCGACCTATATAGAGCCGCTCTTAAAGCTCAGTCGCGGGGATAAAGAGGGTCGTATTCATACATCGTTTGTTCAGACAGGAACGGCAACTGGAAGACTTAGTTCAAAAAATCCAAATTTGCAAAATATTCCTACTAGAACTAAGCTCGGTGCTAAAATAAGAGAAGCGTTCATCGCGCCAAAAGGCAAAAAACTTATCGGTATAGACTACTCTCAAATTGAGCTTAGACTGCTTGCCCATTTTACACAGGATAAATTTTTAGTAGAGGCTTTTAAGAGTGACAAAGATATACATCGTCAAACTGCAGTAGCTCTTTTTGGCGAAGATGAGGCAGATGCAAAAAGAGATGTTGCAAAAACTGTAAATTTTGGACTTCTTTACGGAATGGGGCAAAAAAAACTATCCGAGACTCTAGGCATAACGACTAAGGAAGCAAAAGAGATAATAGAGAAGTACTTCAACAGCTTCCCGAGTGTTAGAGCCTATTTCCGTCAAATAGTAGAGGATTCAAAAGAGATTGGGTATGTTGAGACTCTTTTGAGGCGCAGAAGATATTTTGACTACAAAAATGCTTCACCGATGTTTAAAGCGGCGTATGAGAGAGAGTCCGTAAATACTGTTTTTCAGGGCAGTGCAAGTGATCTTATAAAACTTAGTATGAATAAAATTCACAAAGTTATTGAAGATGAGAAGCTAAATGCAAAGATGCTTCTTCAGATTCATGATGAGCTTATATTTGAGGTTAATGAAGATGAGGCTGAAGCTCTAGGCAAGAGATTTAAAGAGATTATGCAAAGCATTATGGAGCTTAATATTCCTCTAAAAGCGAGTATGAATATCGGGGATAACTGGAGCGAGTTAAAGTAGTGCTATATGCTAAAACAGTATAAAGAAGCGATTGAAAAAAGCAATATTATCTCAAAAACGGATGTTAACGGAGTAATAACCTTTGTCAACGATGAGTTTTGTTCAATCAGTGGATATACAAGAGATGAGCTAATAGGTAAAAATCACAATATAGTAAGACATCCCGATGTACCAAAGGAGAAGTTCGCTCTTCTTTGGAGGATCATTAAAGATAAAAGGATATATAAAGACACCGTTAAAAACTTAGCAAAAGACGGCACTGCATTTTACGTTAACACGACAATTATCCCGATTCTTGATGAGAGCCAAAATATAGTAGAGTATATTGCAATTAGATACGATGTAACTAAAGAGATGCTCTTAAGAGAAGAGCTCTTAAAAAAAGAGGCTGAGTATGAGGAGTTAAATAGAAACCTAGAGAAGAGGGTAGAGGAGCAGACAAGAGAGTTAAAAGAGTTAAATCAGACTCTAGAGGAGCGTGTGCAAAAAGAGATAGCAAAAAATGAAGAGAAGCAGCGTGTTATGTTTTGGCAGTCACGACATGCAAGCCTCGGTCAAATGCTCGCTAATATTGCACATCAGTGGAGGCAACCGCTTACTGAGCTCTCTTTGGCGGTATTTAACATCAAAAAAGCACTTCAAAACAGTAATGAAGATGATGCTTCAAAGTTTTATGCAGAGAGTAAACATATTATAAAAAATATGTCTGAGACAATAGATGATTTTACAAACTTTTTTTCTCCCGATAAAGAGAAACACTACTTTAATATCAAAGATAGTATAATGGAGTCTATAGGGCTTTTAGAGAGTATGATAGATGATGAGATGATAGTAGTAAAAAGAGATCTTGAAGATATAGAGGTTCTTGGGATTACCAATGAGCTAACACAAGTAATAATAAATCTGATTAATAACTCTAAAGATGCATTTAAACACAATAGTATTCTCCTTAGAGAGATAACAATAAGCGCTAAAGAGAAGAACGGTTTTGCTCTTATTGAACTGCAGGATAATGCAGGAGGGATAGCAAAAGAGAATTTAGAGAAGATTTTTGAACCTTACTTTACTACAAAACACAAAAGTCGTGGAACGGGTTTGGGGCTCTTTATGTCTAGGATGATTTGTGAACAGGGATTAGGCGGTACGCTTGATGTAAAGAGTAAAAAAAACTCTACGACTTTTAGTATAAAAATTCCATTGGATTAACATGAAAAAAAGAGCATTAAAAGATATTAAAATCTTACTTGTAGAGGATGAAGAGAATCTTGCAAGACTCCTAAAAGATGCTATAGGCGATAATTTTTACAGCTTTAGTGTTGCAATTGACGGAGTTGAGGGCTTGGAGGTTTTTAAAAAAATTAAACCCGATATTGTAATAACAGATATAATGATGCCGCGCCTCTCAGGGCTTGACATGGCTAAGGAGATAAAGCAGATTAGCCCAAAAACTCCCATAATAATACTAAGCGCATTCAGTGAAAAAGAGAAGCTCTTTAGTGCCATTGATATCGGTATAACAAAATATTTTTTAAAACCCTTTGATACAGATGAACTTTTAGAGTATATCAAAAGTATAATTCCTAGACTAAGCAAAAAGTCGATAAAGCTAAGTGATGGGTTTGTTTTTAATAAAGGAACCTGCTCTTTATATAAAAATGAGAGGTATGTCTCTCTCTCAAAGAGCGAGATTAGGTTTTTATCTCTTTTGCTTGAAGAGAAAAATAGAGTTGTTGGCGATATGCAAATAAAAGAGAGCTTGTGGGGTGAAGAGGTTAGTGATGAGAGAGTGCGAACTTTTATTAGAAGATTTAGAGCCAAAACATCAAAAAAATTGGTAAAAAATATAAAAGGAGTTGGTTATCAACTCTCTTTTAACGAAAGTTAGTTCTCTCTATTTTTGGTTTATAGTGTGGGTCTTCTCCCTCTATTGTCCATAGTTTTTTACTGAGGTAGCTAACTGCATCATGAAAATCCTCATTCACATGCTCCCAAAAATCAAGCTCTGAAAACTCTTTTTTAAGTAGCTCTTTTTCATACTCAAAGTTTTGTGCTTTATCTAGTTTAGCAACTGCTATGGTTTTATTTGTTTCAAGGTTTGCCAAAACCCATAAAGATAAGAACTCTTCGCTATAGTTTATTAAAACATTGCTAGCATACTCTTCAAAATCTCTATACCCGCTAAGCTCAAAGAGCTTTATAACTAAAGATACCGTCTCATTTAGATGAACAAACGGTACCATAGAGAAGAGTTGACGCCCTACAGATGCGCCATTTGAGTGAAGAGCACCCAAAAATATTCTAGCTCCCCCTTCGGTATCTCCAAAGTTGTTTGTCTTTAGACCGATTAGACCTATATCGGTATGTCTATGTCTGCCACAACCCTTTGCACAGCCCGAAAATCCAACTTGTATCTGGTGCTCATTTATCTTATCAAGCGGAAGATATGAGGTCTCATCTTTAATGCTCCAAACAGCGTATGGGCAGAGATTACCCGCACATGCAACTACTGTTTGACTTACCGCTTGAGACTTTAGAGGGGAGGATGGCTCTTTAAGACCTGTTAGATAGATATTTTGATCTATTCCAAGTCTTATCTCAAGGCTGTTTTGTGTTGCAAAAGAGGCAATATCTTTAATCTCATCGGTTGTTAATCTTGAGAAGTTAGTCTGATAGCAAAAACCATAACTGCCATCTTTTAGTTTATGGAAATCTGAAAACTCTTTTTTCTCTAGTATGAGTTCGCCCTGAGACTGAAACTCTTTTTTATACTCTTTTTGAATATGCGCTTTTAATCCATCCATCCCGATATCTTCTATCATATGAAATATGCGAGTTTTAGAGCGTGAAAAACGTGAACCATGAAGGTAAAAAGCTTCTAGAAAAGCTTTGAAGAACTCAAAGATCTCCTCCTCTTTTAAAAAGATGTCGGCACTACGAGCAACTTCCGTATTTTTACCGCCCATGTAGACATTAAATCCAAATAAATCATCTTTTTTTGCCAACGCAAAATAGATGTCGTTTGCAAAAAATGAGGTAACGTTTGAGCGATTTCCTGATATTCCTATTGAGATACGGCGAGGAAGCATTCCTACATAGCGAGGATTTTCTATAATGTAGTCATGCATCTGCATAACAATATCATAAACTTCTATCTCACAAAAGATTCCACATCCATCATAAGGGTCTGCGATAATGTTTCTAACATTATCTCCAAAACTCTGCCATGTAGATACGCCAAGTGCATTTATTCGTTTGTGGATGGCTAAAACATCATCTGCTTCTACATCGTGAAGCTGTATGCCTGATCTAGCCGTTAAGATAATGGTTAAATCATACTCATCTACTATATCAGCTATTTTTTGAAAAATTTGTGCACTTATTCTTCCGCCTGGGATACGAATGCGAATAGTAAACTCATCTTCTAAAAAGTTGGTATTGAATATTCCAAAATCTTGAAGATAAAACCTATCTACTTCATTTAGGCTCTCAAAATCAATATCTTCAAAATCTTTATAGTAGTCGATGGGTTTTAATTGAGCTTTATAGCGCTCTCTTTTGTTTAGTTTTTTTTCCATACCTGTATTCTATCTAATAACTAAAATAAATTCTCTTGATATTCATCATTTTAAGTTGTTGTAATTCATATTCTTTTTCTAGCTAGAATATGAATTCTTATATAAAAGGGCAAGAAAATTATGAAAAAACTACTTCTATTATCGTCACTACTAGCATCGGTTATTTATGGACATGAGTGTCAATACACTCTTGATATCGACATTGATATGGAGAGAGGTACAGTTGGGGGAAAAGCTGTTATCTCTACCGACCAGCCGAGAGTAGAACTGCTTGATACAAAGGCAAATATTTCAGAGATTAAGGGCGCACAGCTTAGTGTTGAGAAAAATATACCGACTCTTGTAAAAGAGAGTAAAAACAGAGCAGTTGAAATCTCGTTTACGCATAAGTTTAACTTAATTAATTCAGACGCTATTTTACTCGATAATTGGTATCCAAGAGTAGCGCTTATGTGTAAATATGAAACAGTTATCTCAAATTCCGAAATTTTAGCTATTACAGAAGCTACCAAAATAGAGTCAAAAAACGGCACTACCCGTTTTATCTTTGATCATCAGCTAGATAAGATAAATCTTATAGCATCAAAAAATTATCATAAGAGTCAAATACTTACAAAAGATAAAATGACCTTATCCACATATTTGTACTCTCAAGATTCAAATCTCTCTGATATATATTTTAAAAATGCGCAGGAGTACTTTGCCATTTACAAAGATATGTTTGGCTTTGTGCCTTTTAATAACTTCTCAATTGTCGAGACACAGTTTCCAGCCGGTTACTCTATGCCGACATATACTCTAATTGGCAAGCAGATTATTGATAAAGATTATGTTTTAAATAACTCACTGGGTCATGAGATAGCTCATCAATGGTTTGGAAACTATGTTCAAGCACCACGTAAAGGGAACTGGGTTGAGGGTATGACTACATTCTATGCCGATTACCTATATGCAAAAAAAGAGAATAGAGCAGTTGAATATAGAAAAGATATGTTAATTAAATATAACTCACATGTAGGCCTAAGCAATGAGATAGCGCCGATTGATTTTGAGAGTAAAACTAAAAACAGCAAAAATGCAATCGGCTATGAAAAGTCAGCTTTCTTTTTCTATATGTTAGAGCAAAAAATCGGCGAGAGAGCATTTCTTGATGGAACAAAGATGCTGCTTGAAAATTATGCTTTTAAAGAGGCGACATATGAAAATTTAAGAGAGATATATGAGAAGGCATCAAATCAGAAGCTGGATGTTTTTTTTAAAAATTGGATATATGAGAAGGGGGCACTTGATTTTGTTATTAACAACACAAGTCTGATGTTTGTGGAAAATAGATATATACTAGAGTTTGATATTACAAGCAACAACAAGGCAGATTTTATTCCTGTTTCTATATGCTCAGATAGAGAGTGTCTTACTACAAAAATTGATTTAAGTAAGAAGAGGCAACGTTTTGAGCTTGACGTGGAGCCTGTTAAAATGGTAATAGATGAGGATTATGAACTCTTTAGAAGATTGCACCCGCTTGAGGCTCCACCTGTAATCTCAAAAATAATCGGCTCAAACGTTCTTGTTGTTATAGATAGAGCTGATGAGGAGAAGTTTTCAAAGTTTAAAAAGATATTTAAAAACTTTAAATATGCCGATGAGGTAAAATTTGAAGAGCTTAAAAATAGCAATGTATTTATTTTGGGTGCTAAAAATGAGCTTTTAAATCAAATCTCTATCTCATTTAAAATGCAAGGCGATGCTAAGATTGAGATGTTTAAAAATCCTATAAATGAGCATCATGTTGTTGCTGTTTTTGATATGTATAAGATATCAAAATCTTTTTTTTACAAACTAAAGCACCTTGGAAAATATTCCGAAGTAGTTTTTGAAGATGAGAAGATTATAGATAAGAGAGCCAAAGTATCCCAAAGAGGTGTTGTTTATAATATAAACAGCGATTCATACGCAATAAAAGCAAAGACGCAGAACTTAAATGAAGTAATTGATAATATAGCAAAAAATAGAGTCGTATATATTGGGGAGAAGCATACTGAGTTTTCAAGTCATCTAAATCAACTTAAAATAATTAAAGCCATGTATAAGCATAATCCTCGTCTCTCAATAGGTATGGAGATGTTTCAAAAGCAGTTCCAAAAATATTTAGATGACTACATAGCAGGAAAAATAAGTGAAAAAGAGATGCTACTAAAGACAGAGTATTTTAAGAGATGGAAGTATGATTATGAACTCTATCGTCCGATTATCCTTTTTGCAAAAGAGAAACACTTACCGATTGTAGCGCTAAATATTGACAGAGATATAACAAAAAAAGTTGTAAACGGCGGTTTTGAAGCGCTCTCAAGTGATGAACTTGCTCTGATTCCAAGCTCAATAGATTTTGATAATCAAAAATATAGAGATCAACTAAGAGGCATATTCGGTATGCATCAATCAAAAAGCTTTAAAGATTTCGATGAATTTTATCATGCACAGCTACTTTGGGATGAGTCGATGGCAGAGAATATGGCAAGTTTCTTGCAGAAAAACCCCGAGCACTCTATGGCCGTTTTAGCCGGTAACGGACATATAATGCATGGACATGGAATTCCAAACAGAGCCAAAAGAAGAGGAGTTGAGGATGGAGTGATAGTCCTTAATCTTACGGACCCTGAACCCGGTATAGCTGATTATCTCCTCTATCCATCAGCCGTAACAACCAAAAAAGCAAAAAAATTAGGTATCTATTTTGAGGATGATAGTAACTTGAGTGTCAACAAGCTTGTTGAGGATTCACCGGCACAAAAAGCAGAGATTGAAGCTAAAGATAGTGTCGTAGCAATAAACGGCACTAAAGTAAAAAGTATATATGACATTAAAACAGAGCTTGCCTTTATAGAGGAGAGTCTGATTTTGACACTCTTAAGGGGCTCTGAAAAAATCGACGTGACTGTAAGTTTCTTGGAGTAGGTTTGGGATTATCTAAAGGTAATTTCCAAATCGCTGCAAAGAAGAGATCTATCTAGCTTTTTGCTTGGAGCTTTTATATCACCAATATTGACTCCGGTATCTAAAAACTCCTGTATGTAGTATCTGTTTTTATAACCGCGGCTCTTTAAATCAACAATAATCTCATTTATATCATCAACGCTAAGTAGATCAGAGTGAAGTGTAGTTCTGACTTCAAACTCAATTGTGCCGCCGATTAAAAAATCTAGAGTTTTTGAGAACTCATCAAATTTGTTTGAGTGTGTAATTTGAGTAAATTTTGCCTTAGGAGCTTTATAATCAAGTGCGATATAGTCTAGAAGGTTTAACTCAAGTAGCTCTTTTACATGCAGAAAGTTTGTACCGTTAGTATCTAGTTTAATCTTAAATCCAAGCTCTTTTATCTTGCGGCAAAACAGAACTAAATCATAAGAGGTGGCTTCGCCGCCGGATAAAACAACTGCTTCAAGTAGGTTTACTCTAGTTTTTAAAAAATCGAGGATATCGTCGTAACTGTACTTGCCATTTTTGGCAAAAACTATATCTTTGTTGTAGCAGTAGTTGCAGCGCATATTGCACCCACTAAACCACACTATACAAGATAGGTGGTTGGGATAATCCAAGTGGGTGAATGATGTTAAATCATATATTACATTAGCACTCAGTGAATTGTTTTCTCTGTTTGTGCTCACCAGTTTTCCCTACATTAAAACTCTCAACAGGTCTGTGATAACCCATAACTCTTGTGTAAACGATACACTTTTGTCTTCTATCTTTTAACATAGTTAAAGCTTCATTTTTGCTCATTGTTTTTACCTCCTTTACTAAGATGCGATTGTGACTTCGCCCAAAAGCTCTTCGTCACATTTTGGACAAAACTCATGTTCGCCCGCTATATATCCATGTTTTGGACAAACTGAAAATAGCGGTGTTACCGTTATATATGGAAGTCTAAAGTTTGTTATTACGTTTTTAACAAGTTTTCTACAAGCTTCTGTAGAGCTTATCTTCTCTTGCATATAGAGGTGAAGAACAGTTCCACCGGTATATTTGCACTGAAGGTCATCTTGAAGTGTCAATGCTTCAAACGGGTCATTTGTTAAATCAACAGGAATTTGAGATGAGTTTGTATAGTAGATATTTTCACCCATTCCAGCCTGAAGGATTGAATCCCCATAACGCTTCTTATCCTCTTTTGCAAATCTATAAGTAGTACCTTCTGCAGGTGTAGCTTCTAGATTGTAAAGATTTCCTGTTGCTTCTTGAAACTCTACCATTCTATCTCTCATGTAGTTTAGAATCTCAATAGCAAACTCTATACCTCTCTCATCACTAACATCATAACCATCACTTGTGAAATTTCTAATCATCTCATTGATACCGTTAACACCGATAGTTGAGAAGTGGTTTTTAAATCCTGGAAGGTATCTCTTCGTGTATGGGAAGAGTCCTCTATCATACATCTCTTGTATAAAGACGCGTTTTTTCTCGAGTGTTGATTTTGCATGCTCCATAAGTTCATCAAGACGCTTGTAAAGAGCCGTTTTATCGCCTTTGTGAAGAAAGCCTAAGCGAGCCATATTAATTGTTACAACACCAATAGAGCCTGTCATCTCTGCAGAACCGAAGAGTCCACCGCCACGTTTTAGAAGTTCACGCAGATCCAGCTGCAAGCGACAACACATAGAACGTACATGTCCAGGTTTATATGCCTCAGGATTTTCTACCAAGTTTCCATTTTCGTCTCTTTTGAACTGTGAACCGATAAAGTTTTGAAAATATGAAGAGCCTACTTTTGCAGTATTTTCAAATAAAATGTCGGTATTTTCACCGTACCAGTCAAAATCTTCTGTAATATTTACAGTCGGGATTGGAAACGTAAATGGCTGACCTGTTAAATCACCTTCTGTCATAATCTCATAATACGCTTTGTTTATCTGGTTCATCTCCGGTTGGAAATGCTTATATGTCATATCTTTAAGAGAGTTTGCTCCTCTTTGTTTTGCCTCTTCTTCAAGTTCGCTATCTAAAACATTTTTAAAAAGATGAAGCTGCATTGATGTTGGAGTTTGATCTTTTAAATCATCTGGTACAGTCCAATCAATAGTAATGTTCGTAAACGGAGATTGCCCCCAGCGTGCCGGTACATTAAGGTTGTAAACAAAACTTCTGATTGCTTTTTTAATCTCATTGTACGGTAGCTTATCTTTAAATACATATGGTGCTAAATATGTGTCAAATGAACTAAACGCTTGAGCGCCTGCCCACTCAGATTGGAGGATGCCTAAGAAGTTTGCCATCTGCCCCAAAGCTTCACGAAAATGTCTAGGCGCGCTACTCTCAACTCTACCTCTAACCCCGTTAAAACCTTCATCTAATAAGACACGAAGAGACCATCCCGCGCAGTAGCCGGTCAAGCAGTCTAGGTCATGGATATGATAATCACCGTTACGGTGTGCATAACCTTCCTCTTTTGAGTAGATTTTATCCAACCAGTAATTTGCTATTACCTTGCCTGCTGTGTTGTTTACAAGTCCTGCATTGGAGTAGCCTGTATTTGAGTTGGCTTTAATGCGCCAGTCAGTTCCTAAGATATACTCTTCGACAGTTTGAGTAGAGTTTATATAGGTAGTATCTTCATCAAGCACATGCTCTCTTTGCATTTTATGCGTATGGCGATAGACCATAAATGAGCGCATTACATCAAAGTATCTAAGGGTATATAGCTCTTTTTCTATCAAATCCTGAATATCTTCTACCGCAACAACTCTTTTGCTTTTTAGCTTATCAAGAACATTGAAGAATACTGCACTATCATAAGTTACATTTTGAGATTTAAAAGCTTTTTTAATAGCGTCTTCGATTTTAAAAGACAAAAACTCTTTATACGTGCCATCTCTCTTTAAAATATTTTCAACCATGACAGCTCCTATTCTTTAAAATTATAAGACGCAGTTTATAAGATAAGAAGTTAAAAACTAATAATAAAAAGTGTCACACTAGCGTCACTAAAAGCTCTATTAATTGCTATAAGGTATAATCTACGCAGTAGTAAGTTTTTTTAAAAAAATTCATCTTAATAAATGGGTGCGTAAAATGCAAAAATACCTAATAACATCTAAAGAGTTATACACGGATATTCCAGAAATCTTTTGCTCAAGATTGGATTTGCAGATTAAAAAACATAACCCTTCATATGCGCTTTATAGGGATAAATCAAATCCTAACTATAGCAACCTAGCAGCACTTTTTGCAAAGCTTTGTGCTGAAAATGTGGGAGTTAAGAGCTTTTTACATCAAGATGTGGAGTTGGCAAAAAAGCTTGCTGTAACAGGAGTGCACCTAGCATCAACACAGTTTGCAAAGATAGAAGATGCAAAGAGTTTGGGATTAGAAGTCATAATAAGCACGCATACTAAGGGGGAAGTTTTGTTAGCTCAAAAATTAGGTGCAGATGCGGTTACATACAGCCCAATATTTGCTTCACCAAACAAGGGCAAACCTAAAGGCATTAATGATTTAAAAGAGCTGCTTGAGATATGCAAGATAGATGTTTTTGCACTTGGCGGGATTGTGACAAAAGAGCACTTAGAGAAAATTGCACAGACAAAAGTTTATGGATTTGCTTCTATTAGGTATTTTTATTAAATTTTGCAGCTAAGAATCCGCTGGAGAAACTCCACTGTAGGTTATAGCCTCCGCATGGTCCGTCAAGATTCATAACTTCGCCGCAAAAATAGAGACCCTTTAAGAGTCTGCTTTGCATTGTTTTTGGATCAATCTCTTTTAACTCCACTCCACCGCGTGTTATCATAGCCATCTTAAAGCCGTCATGCCCTGTAACAGTTAGCGGTGTCCAAGCCAAAAGCTCTATAAGTTTTGCCCTCTGTGCTCCAGAGACTTTACCGTATGTCAGCTCTTTGTCAATACCGGCTAAAATAGAGATTTCTGCGGATAAAGGGGCGGGAAGAATAGTATTTATAAGCTCAAAAATAGTTGCATGCGGCTTTTTTAAAACCTCATCCCTTAGATGCTTTGTTATCTGCTCTTCGTTCATCCCTTTTGCAAGGTTTAGCAAAATTGGCACTTCGCCATACTTATCCAACAAAGGAGTCAGCTCCCTTGCAATGTCTAGAACTACAGGACCTCTTATGCCGTTTTTTGTAAATATTAAATCTCCAGTAGCTTTAATCTTAGAGTGCTTTTTCATATCGACTCTAACTTCTACTTTGGGGATGGTATCGGCACGGCAATTCTCAACCCATCTCTCTTTTACATGAAGGGGCATCATGGCAGGGTGTAGCTTTGTTACTTTGTGCCCTAGCTCTATAGCCATATTGTGCCCGTCTCCCTCGGCTCCAAGGGTTGGGTAGCCCAGACCGCCTGTTGCGACTATGACACTATTTGAGTAGAAAATATTATCAGCAGTTTTGACTCCGATTATCTGCGTATTTTTATGGAGAAGTTTTTCAACCTTTTGAGATGTTAAAATCTCTACCCCGACTCTTTGCATCTCCTCTAAAAGTGCTGATATAATCGTTTGAGAACTGTGCGAAGTCGGAAATACTCTAAAGCCATCAGGCGCATGGGTCTCAACCCCAATCTCTTTAAAAAATCTCATAAGAGCATTATGATCAAACTCTTTAAGGGCATCTTGCATAAATCTGCCGTTACGTCCAAATTTGTTCATAAACTCCTCGTTTGTCAGAGTGTTTGTCAGGTTGCAACGTCCGCCGCCTGTAGCCTTTAGTTTTGAGCCAATTTGCGAAAGTTTTTCTAAGAGTAGTACACTCTTTTTCTCTCTTGCCGCCGTTATTGCAGCCATCATTCCCGCAGCACCACCGCCGACAATAATAAGGTCAAACTCTTTTTTAAAATCCATGCGATATTTTAGTATAATTCCTATTATTTTATAGGTTGAGAATGCAAACACTTTATGGTGATAGAGAGAGATGTTACAGTTGTTACAGACCCAAAAGTTCATGTATGTGTAAGCATGTTCATGAGGTAGAGACAAGGACAAAGTTTGTGATACTTATGCATCCAAAAGAGTTTAAAAAAGTAAAAAACGGCACAGGTCATCTGACGCATCTCTCTCTTAAGAACTCAAAACTTTTTGTAGGCATTGATTTTACAAATCATAACGAGATTAACAGCATCATCAAAACATCTCAAAGCTATATACTTTACCCCTCAAAAGATGCAATAAATATAAGCAAAGAAAACTTGCAAAATGGCTCTTTGGATGTAAAAAAAGATATAGCTATTTTTATTATAGACTCAACTTGGGCATGTTCGCTTAAGATGTTAAAAGAGAGTAAAAATCTCCACACACTAAAACATATAAGTTTTGATAACAAAAAGCTCTCAGAGTTTAAGATTAAAGAGCAACCTCGGGAGTATTGTCTCTCAACAATAGAGTCAACTTTGAGCGTGCTAGAGCTATTACATAGAGACAAAATTGAAAATTTAAGCAAAAATGATTTTGAGAGATTTCTAAACCCATTTTATAAAATGGTAGAGTATCAGATGGAGTGTATCGATAATTCTCTTAGTAATGCAGTAAGATTTAAAGCTAGAAGTGGCGTATAGCAGGTTTGAGCACTATAGAAGATAAAATGCTCAAATATTTTCTATAAAAGTTCTGCTCTTAACTCTTGCGCCGATTTAATAGATAAAAGTCCCGGAGCAACATCAAATGCTGTTTTTGCTCCAAAATCACATTTTTTATAGAGTCTATATGTTGCTCTTGCATAAGCGACCATTACACTTGCCGTAAACTCAGGGTTGCTCTCTAGTGCTAGAGAATACTCTACTACTTGACTATTTTGCTTGCTTGAGCTTCCGCTTCTTATTACAAATCCACCATGAGGCATTTTATTGTGGTTTTTTAGTAACTCCTCTTGGCTTATAAAATGTACTGTAGTGTCATAAGGCTCAAAGTAGTTTGGCATGTTTTTGATTTCGGACTCAACTGCTGCGGCATCTGCACCATCTTCTAAGACAACATAGCACTCTCTGGTATGTTTCTCTTTTGTTGAGAGAGTAGGGCGCACACCGCTTCGTACTTTTTCTATGGCTTGTGCTGAGGGCAGAGTGTATTGAACTCCATCTTTAACTCCGTTTACTCTTCTAATGGCATCAGAGTGTCCTTGACTAAGACCTTTGCCCCAAAACGTGTAAGTTTCTCCTTCTGGTAAAATTGCTTCTCCATAAAGTCTGTTTACGGAAAACATCCCCGGATCCCATCCTATAGCTATCATAGCCACTTTGTTGTTTTCACATGAAGGTTTATCTACGCTCGAAAAGTACTCAGGAATCTTAGCATGTGTATCATAGCTATCTACGATATTGAAGTATTTTGCAAACTCTGGAGCTTGAATAGGTAAATCATCTTTAGAGCCACCACAAAGTACTAAAACATCAATACTATTTTTAAACTCTAAAATAGCATCAACATGGAAAACTTCAGTCTCTGAAAATAGCGTTTTTACGCTTTTTGGATCACGTCTGGAAAAAACTCCAACCAACTCCATATCCGGATTTTTTGAGATAGATAACTCTACTCCCCTTCCAAGGTTTCCATAGCCGGCAATTGCAATTTTTATTCTGTTTTGCATATAAGTTCTCCAGTATTAAAATATAGTTTTTATGACAGTTTTGTCAAAAAATAGGGTGTATTTTACACTTTAGTATGTTTTATAGCACTTAAAACAAAAATAGCTGTTAAGAGTATAGTAAAAATTTAAATTTTATGTTACTAAAAACAGAGAGAAACTATCTGTTAAACATAATAGAGCCAAGTCTGACCATGTTAGAGCCACACTCGATAGCCAGCTCAAAATCCCCGCTCATGCCCATGGAGCATATCGTTGCATCCTCTAGCTTTTTATAGATGCTATAAGTTGTCTCAAAACTCTTTTTAATTACCGCTTTATCTTCAGTGTGCGCGCCGATGCTCATAACACCGCGAAGGTGAATGTTTGGGCACTCTTTTTTTATTTGGTTATAGATAGCAACAGCATCTTCGGGCATCACGCCATGCTTGGACTCCTCTTTTGCAGAGTTTATCTGAAGAAGTGCTTCAAGTGTCATATCTCTAGCTTCAAGTTTTTTTTGCAGCTCATGTGCGAGTTCCAACGAGTCAAGCCCATGAAAAAGAGCAGGGTTGATATCTAACAGATTATTTATTTTGTTCTTCTGCAGATTTCCTACAAAGTGCCACTCAAGCGGAAGCTCATCAAGCTCCTTGCTTTTTGCGCGTAAATCTTGAACCTTGTTCTCCCCAAAAGCACGCTGCCCTATACGGTAGAGCTTTGCTATCTCATCTGAGCTTGAGTATTTACTAATTGCAACGATTTTAACGATATGCTTTTCATTAAAGCGCACTCTTGCAAACTCAACTCTTCTTATTATGTCGTCTATATATATTTTGTACTCTTCGTCATTCATCTCATTTTTCATTCTCTACCCCACAAGTCTATTAATATCGTTATACAGTCCAAGCCCCATAAGTGAAAAAAGTATCACCCAACCGGCAATGGTTAATTTTACCATAATCTCCTCATTTACTTCTCGTCTAAAGAGGAGTTCATAGAGATTAAACATGATATGTCCGCCATCGAGTGCCGGAATTGGAAGCAGGTTTAAAACCCCTAAGTTTACGGAGATTAGAGCTGCAAAAAAGAGCACGCTCATCCAGCCTGCATCTGTCGCGTCGGATGTTAGTTTTACTATGGTGATTATTCCGCCTAGCTCCTTGGCGGGAACCTCTCCTACTATGAGTTTTTTAAGTCCGGTAAATATCAATGTAGAGGCAAAGGCGGTCTGCTCGGTTGCATAAGAGAGTGTTTCGCTAGCACTAAGTTCAAGCTTATGTGAAACTCCCGCACTTCCTATGCCAATCATCTTTTTCTCAATAACCTCATTAAACATATTTGTAGTCTGCGTTATTTTTGGGCTTAGAGTTATAAAATGGATATATCCGGCTCTCTCTACTTCTAAACTTAGTAAGCCTTCAGATGTCTCAATAACTTTTGCCATCTCTTTCCATGTGGTAATTGGAGTGCCGTTTATAGAGCGAATCTTATCGTTCGTCTCAAGCCCCGCAACAAATGCCGGAGAATCTTTTACGACTTCCCCTATTACAGGGGAGAGGATGTTCGGTCCGCCAAGAGCAATAACAAAGTAAAGAACAAATGCCAAAGCAAAGTTTGCAAGCGGACCGGCAAGTAGGATGAAAATCTTTTGAGAGGGTGTTTTTACATTATAGCTATCTTCATCATAGCTCTTCTTTGTAGGGTCAGAGTCGTCTTGACCCTTCATTCTTACATAGCCGCCAAGCGGTATAATTGCAATTTTCCACTCAGTTCCCCATCTCTTAAAGGAGGCAACCCTTCGACCAAAACCTATGCTAAAAACCTCTACGTAAACTCCCATAGCACGCGCTGCAAAGTAGTGACCGAGTTCATGAAAAAATATAAGTGCGGAGATTACTATTAAAGATACTAAAAAACTCATTATTTTTTAACTCCCAAAAGTGCGGCTCTAAATCCCCAGAGATACTCAAAGCCTGAGTAGAGTGTTAATGCTACGGCAAGCCAAAGAAGTTCACTTCCAAGAGGCCAGTGCATAAGTAAAAATCCGATGGCAATCATCTGAACCACAGTCTTTACTTTTCCAGACCATGAAGCTTTTACACTTAACCCTTCACTTACGGCTACCGTACGGATGCCTGTTATAAAGAGTTCACGGATTATTATGATATATATTGCCCATGCACTCGCTTCGCCAATCATCATAAGTCCTAAAAATGCGGCAATTATAAGCATTTTATCAGCTAGCGGGTCTATAATCGCGCCAAGGATTGTCATCTGATTCCACTCTCTTGCAATATAGCCGTCAAAAAAGTCAGTCACGCTTGCTAATACAAACAGAAGTGAAGCAAAGTAGTAGTTCCATGTAACGTGATAACCCATATCTGTAAAGTAATCGGGATTTAGTATTACCCAAAACATAATAGGAGCTAAAACAATACGTGAAGATGCCAAAATATTAGGTAGATTTAACAAAAACAGCCTTATTAATTAATTCTGTATTTTAACTTTTTGGCTCTTAATTTAGGCTTGACATTATCTTAATCTCTAAGGTATCATTAACCTAATATTGGAGCAGGTTAATAAAATGGATTTAAAAAAGATACAAGAGGCAGTTCTCTCGCATACACGCTATATTAAAGATATTTCAGTTGTCATGCATGATGGGTATCCATTTGCGATTGTCTATCCCGATTTTGATGCGCTAAAAGAGGCAAAAATCATAAATATAAAAGAGGAGATAAGGTGGTACGCTATTGAGCTTTATAATATGAAAGCTCCACAGCCGAAAAAGATAAAGGGCTTTAAAATTATAACTGATAAGCTTGCCAAATGTGCATCAAATGAGTTGCATGAGCCAGACGATGAGGTTTATAGAGTTTTAAAATCATACATAGAGTCTTTGACTAAAAAGAGAGTTTCTCTATCTTGCCATCTAGAACTTGATCTTGAACTTGACTCACTTAATTATGTAGAACTTTTTGTATTTATAGAAGAGAGTTTTGGAGTAAAGATGGATGAGGCGCTCTTCTCTGGCATGATGATATTTGAGTCTCTTTATATTTATGTAAAAGAGCACTGCTTATATGTAAAGCCTGTAATGCCTGATTGGGAAGAGCTTTTAAGAGAAGAGATTGATGAGAAGTTAATATACTCTCCGCTAATCATGTCTCTTTACAAGAGTATTCTCAATCCGCTCTTTAGGCTATACTTTCGTCTTGAGATAAGAGGAGTTGAGAATCTTGTATCTTCTCCATGTATTATTGCGCCGTCTCATCAAAGTATGCTTGATGGTTTTTTAATAGAGTCTGCTCTTCCTTATAAAATCTTAAAAAAAACCTTTTTTCTGGCATATAAGCAGGTTTTTGGGACTAAGCTACTAGAGCCGATATCTAAACATGGGCAGACTATTTTAATAGATGCAAATGAGAACTTAAAAGAGACAATGATTTACTGTGCGCTTCCTATAAAAAGTAAAAATAATTTAGTAATTTTTCCCGAGGGTGCAAGAACTCGTGATAGAAAACTTTTGGAGTTTAGACCATACTTCGCGATGCTCTCTAAAACATTTAGCGTGCCAATAATCCCCGTTGTAATTGACGGCAGCTATGAAGCTCTTGGAGCAGGAATGCTTTTTCCAAGACCTAGAAAGATAAAGGTAACATTCTTAAAACCTATAGAACCGCGTTCAATGGATTATAGTGAGATAATAATTAAGGTAAGAGAAGCCATAAGGAGTGAGCTAGAGACTTCTACATAAGTGCGTCATGTAGCTCTTTTTCTCCCTTTTTCTCATCTACAAAATATAGTAAAACTCCTCCAGCAATAAATAAAATAGAGATAGAAGCGATAGAGACTCTTGAGTTTTGGCTAAGAAGTGCTACAACAGCGATAAGAAGCGGTCCAAAAATTGCGGCAAATTTGCCTACGAAGTTATAAAAACCAAAAAACTCCGCCGCATACTCTTTTGGAATCATTCTTGAGTAGTAGGAGCGGCTAAGTGCTTGAATACCGCCTTGAACAAGGGCAATCATAACAGCAAGAATATAAAATTGATAGACCTCTTTCATGCTAACAGCCAATATGATTATAAGAAGATATATAAAAAGGGCAAGAAAAATCGCACCTTTTGTACTTAGATAGATTGATATATGTGTAAAGGCAAGTGTTGCGGGGAATCCGACAAACTGAACAAGCAAGAGAGCCAAAATAAGATTTGACGAGTCAAAGCCAAGCGCCATTCCATAATCAACCGCCATTCTTATAATAGTATCTACGCCGTCTATATAGAGCCAGTAAGCTACCAAAAAGAGGGAGAGATGTCTGAGTTGTCTGATTTTGGAAAAAGTTTTTTTTAGTCTTAAATACCCACCTTTTAGTTTTGTTGTTGTGCTAACGTGTCTGCTTTTCTCCTCTTTTACAAACAGAAGCAGAGGAGTTGAGAATAGCGCCCACCAGAGTGCTACACTAACAAACGATGCTTTTATAGCAGCAGCTTGATTCTCAAATCCAAAAAATGCAAAATCCTGGAACATCCATACGTTTATACTAAAGAGGACGCCTCCACCGAGATAACCGAGTGAAAAACCAAGTCCCGAGACAAAATCTACATTTTTTTTGGTTGAGACAGATTGTAAAAGTCCGTCATAAAATATGTTTGAGCCCATAAAGCCTATATTTCCAAGTATATATAAAAAAAGTGCCGCTTGCCACTCTCCTACTCCGACAAGCGAGAGCATAGCACTCATCAAGATGCCCAGATAAGCAAAGAGGAAAAGGTATCTTTTTTTAAGTGAATGAACATCCGCAATTGATCCAAGCAGCGGAGCGATTAGCACGATAATAAGGCTAGAAATTGAGCTTGCAAATCCAAGATGGGCGGTACTTGTGGTAGCTGCTACATCAGCGCTGTAGTAAGATTTAAAAAAGAGCGGGAAAAAACCTGCCATCACGGTAGTGGCATAGGCAGAGTTAGCCCAGTCGTAAAGTGCCCAAGAGTAGATAGTTCTCTTACTTGTTTGCATAAGCGCCTCTGTTTAGTTTTGCATCAATTTTACCACAAAAGCAGAGTTGGTATGAAATAAATGATAGAATAGTGTATGAAATTCTTGGAACTATTAAATCACACTTCTCTTGTTGCCGCTCATAGAGGTGCCCGCTTGGTTGCTCCTGAAAATACGTTAACGGCTCTTAAAGAGAGTATTGGCAGATGCGATTTTATTGAGATAGATGTACAGCTAAGCAGAGATGCTGTTGGGGTTGTCATGCATGACGATACGTTAAAGAGAACCACGGATGTAGCAAAAATTGCCGCTTTTAAAGATAAAGAGCCATATAGAGTTTGCAACTTTACTCTTGAAGAACTCTCTATGCTAGATTACGGAAGCTGGTTTTACAGAGATGATAACCATAAAGAGCCACTTCTTACTCTAAAGAGAGCGCTGGAGTTTATAAAAGCCAACGATATCTTTATGAATGTAGAGATTAAAGATATAAGTGACTGTTTTGAGGATATAATTGTTGTAGAGTCGATTGTAAAAGAGATACAAGATAGTGGAAGTCGGCAAAATATTTTACTCTCATCTTTTAGACATGAGTATATGAGAGCATTTAAAAAGAGACTTCCTGATGTGCCTACAGCTGCTTTGGTTGAGGGAAGAGGTGCTTTCAATCTCCTTGAGTACTTAAGAAAATTGAAAGTGGATGCTTACCATTTTGATGATAAATCAGTAGATGAAAAAACGGTTAAAATGCTAAGAGAAGCAGGGTTTTTTCTAGGTGTTTATACCGTTAATGACCCAAAACGCGCAAAGGAGCTCTTTGAGATGGGTGTAAATTATATATTTAGTGACTCTTTAGACAACAAGTTGCAGAGGTATGATATATGAATTATGAAGAGTTACAAAAGGCACTAGAAGTCTTAGATATTGTGACGCGTATAACACAATCCGAACTTAAAGAGAGGTACCTTGAGCTCTCTAGAATCTATCATCCGGATATGCCTGAGGGGAATGAAAAGAAGTTTAAAGAGATAAATGAAGCATATAAGCTAGTAGATGAGTATATGCAAAACTATAGATTCTCTTTTGACGAGGATGAGTTTTATACGCAAAACCCTTTTTCAAGAAAATCAAAAGATTGGTTTTATAACTTTTAAGGAGCAAGCATGATTGATGGATATTTTAAAGAGGCAAACAACAAAATGGTTGATTATCTTGTCGATGTCGGTGCACTTAAGTCAAGTAGGATTATAGAAGCTTTTAGAAATATAGATAGAGCAGATTTTGTATCAGATAGAGATTCTATTGATGTTTATGCAGATTATCCTCTTAGTATAGGTAATGGACAAACAATCTCTCAGCCAAGAACTGTAGCTATGATGCTTGAGATGCTCTTGCCAAATGAGGGAGATAGAATTTTAGATATAGGAAGCGGCTCAGGATGGACAACAGCGCTTTTAGCTTATATTGCAGGAGAGGGTGGCTCTGTTGTAGGAGTTGAGAGAGTTGGTGAGCTTGTGAAATTTGGAAGCGGCAACTTAAAGAAGTATAAATTTAAAAATGCTAAGATAGTAGAAGCTAAAGAGGAGTTAGGCGTAGTCGGAGAGAAGTTTGATCGTATTTTAGTCTCAGCGGCGGCGGATGAACTTCCGCTTGAGCTTATTAAGCAGTTAGAAGTCGGCGGAAAACTTGTTATTCCGATTCAAAATTCAGTTTTTGAAATTATAAAAAAAGCGGATGGAAGCTTTTATAGTAACGAGCATTACGGCTTCAGATTCGTTCCGCTGATTTATTGATAACTTATTGAGTCTGACACGAAAGTGCCAAGCCTCAGTTTCAATTTATGAAGTAAAATTAAGGAGCAAAAGATGTCACAAACAGCATGGCTTAGTAAAAAGCTCGATAGTGGTAAGATTTTGTGTCAGGCATGTGCGCATGCATGTAAGCTTGATGATGGTGAGTACGGTATATGCGGGGTTAGAAAAGTTGAAGATGGGGAGCTTAAACTCCTTGTTTACGGACTAGCAGCTGCAGTAAATATTGATCCGGTAGAGAAAAAACCGATGTTCCATTTTTTGCCAAAGAGCAGAGTATTTTCGGTAGGAACGGTTGGGTGCAATCTCTCATGTCAGTTTTGTCAAAACTTCGATATATCGCAATATCCAAAGGAGCATGGACATAAAATAGTCGGTCGTGAATTTCCTCCCCAAAAAATTGTTGAAGCGGCAGTTGAGAGCGATTGCAAGTCAATTGCATACACCTACAATGAGCCGATAGTCTTTTTTGAGTACACTTATGACACGGCAAAACTCGCCCATGCAAAAGGGATAAAAAATATCTATGTAACAAGCGGTTATGAGACAAGAAAAGCAATTGATCTACTTGAACCTTATATAGATGGAATGAATATCGACATCAAGAGTTTTTCAGATGAGTTTTACAAAGAGATTTGCGGTGCAAGACTAAAGCCCGTACTTGAAGCTGTAAAATATGCTCATGAGAAGGGAATTTGGATAGAGATAACAACGCTTCTCATTCCCGGCAAAAATGATTCTGATGAAGAGATACGAAGCATAGCAAAATTTATAGCAGAGCTTGATACGGCTATACCGTGGCATCTCTCGGCGTTTCATCCAACTTACAAGATGCTTGATGTCTCTCGCACTCCAGAATCAACTCTCCTTCGTGCTTATAAGATAGGTCAAGAGGAGGGGCTGAAATATCTTTATGTCGGTAATGTAGATAATGGAGATTTTGAATCTACATATTGTCCAAGCTGTAAAAACAGGGTAATTAATAGAAGCGGAAATATTGGACAGTTTGTAACAAATGAACTTGATGAAAACGGTAAGTGCCCATATTGTAGCTACATGTTAGAGGGAGTGTGGCACTAAAGTACTCTTTTTAGTTTGGTTAACTCTTATTGGTTATGATTGAGTAGTGTTAAGTGTTATTTTGAACTTGTAAAGGGTTGAAATATGGTACGTTTATTTTTTTTATTTCTATTAACTCTTTTACCGCTTTTTGCAACTAGCTCTCTTGTAGTAAAACTAGAGATAAAAGGTGCAATAGGACCGGCTAGTAGTGAGTATCTAAAAGATAGCATGGTTTTTGCAAAAGAAAAAAGTGCCGACATGATTTTAATAGAGCTAGATACTCCCGGTGGTCTCTCTTCATCTATGCGTCAAATGATTCAAGATATTACAAATAGCCCCATACCCGTTATCACTTATGTCTCTCCAAAAGGTGCTAGAGCTGCAAGTGCCGGTACATATCTTCTTTATGCTTCTCATGTTGCGGCTATGTCGCCTGCTACTAACTTGGGAGCTGCAACTCCGGTTAACTTAATGCCTACGCAAAAGCCAAATGATTTAAATAGTAGTTCCACCTCAACGCTTGAGAAAAAAGCAATAAATGACTCCTTGGCATATATTAAAAGTTTAGCGCAGCTAAATGATAGAAATATCTCATGGGCACTCTCGGCGGTAGAGGAGTCAGAAAGTCTATCTGCAAATGATGCTCTAAAGTATGGTGTTATTGATTTAATTGCCCAAGATACAAATGAGTTACTAGATAAACTTGATGGCAGAGTGCTAATTATCTCGGGCAAAAGCATAGTTCTTAGGAGTAAAGGTGCTCTGATAGAAAATTTTGAAGCTAATTGGAAAATCAAGTTCTTATCTACTGTGACAAACCCAAATATTGCCTATATTCTTATACTTATAGCAATATACGGTATATTTTTTGAGTTGATGAATCCCGGTTCTATTTTTCCTGGAGTCGTAGGGGCTATTTCGGGTGTAATCGCACTATATGCACTAAATATGATACCTTTTAACTATGCAGGATTGTTGCTTATACTATTAGGGATATCCTTTATGATAGCAGAGGTTTTTGTTGCTGGCTTTGGTGTGCTTGGTATTGGAGGAGTTATCGCTTTTACATTTGGTTCACTTCTGCTTTTTGATGCAGATACGCTTGGACATACTATCTCAATACCGCTAGTTATAGCTTTTGCAATATCAAGCCTTGCTTTTTTTATATTTATAATAAAACTTTTTTTAAGCTCAAGAAAAGTTAAATTAGTAAGCGGTGCAGAGGATATGATTGGCGCAGAAGTTGAGGTAATAAAATCTAATGAAAGAGGTTATACAGTACGTTATCAAGGAGAGATATGGAGTGCCGTGAGTAAAAATAAACTAACTGTTGGTCAGAGAGTTAAGATTGTAGAACTTAATGGACTTGTTTTAAGTGTCAAACCAGTAAAGGAGTAAGTAATGTTTTTTGATTTTAATATAGCAATAATATATGTGCTATTTTTTGTAGTTGCTTTTTTAGCAGTTGCTATTCGTATTTTGCGTGAATATCAAAGAGGTGTAATCTTTACACTTGGGCGTTTTACGGGCATAAAAGGACCGGGACTTATTATTTTAGTTCCGTTTATTCAGCAGATGGTTAGAGTAGATTTACGGACAATTGTTCTGGATGTTCCTTCTCAAGATGTTATCTCCCAAGATAATGTCTCAGTGCATGTAAACGCAGTTGTGTATTATCGTGTCATTGATCCGCAAAAAGCAATCATTCAGGTCGAGGATTTTAATATGGCTACAAGCCAGTTAGCACAAACTACTCTTCGCTCTGTTTTGGGTGGACATGAGCTTGATGAGATGCTAGCTGAGAGAGAACGCCTTAACCACGATATACAGGAGATTTTAGATAAACAGACCGATGCGTGGGGGATTAAAATCTCCAATGTCGAGATTAAACATATTGACCTTGATGAGAGTATGGTTCGTGCAATTGCAAAGCAGGCAGAAGCAGAGCGTGAGCGTCGTGCAAAAGTCATCAATGCAAAAGGAGAGGTTGAAGCGAGCGAGAATCTTCTTGAAGCTGCAAATAAACTTAGTCAAAATGATTTGGGAATACAGCTTCGTTATCTCCAGACTATGAGTGATATTTCAAGCGATAAGACAAACACTATAGTTTTTCCGTTTCCTACAGACTTTAGTAGGTTTTTTAGAAGCAGTATAAAGGAGTAGCTAGCTTTAGCTGCTCCTTTAGTGGTTTATTTTTCTATTTAGAGTTTTTTCAACAGAAACAATCTTGGTTTTTAGTCTATTTTTTGTATTTTTTCTAATGTCAAACTTCAAAGATGAGTAGACTCTATCACACTCTTGGAGTTGTTCATACGCTAACTCAATGATAGCAAGAGCTTCTTTCATGCTCTGTGTTTCAATTACGGTTCCCATAGGAGTTAGCTGATATGCCACGCCTGATTTGTCTATTGCGTCTATAACTTTTGCGACTTGCTTAGAAACTGATGAGCCGTATCTGCACTCATCTGATGTGGGGAACATGCTAAACTCTAATAATACGCTTGTCAAGGGGGTCTCCTTTGTTGGATTTTTTAATTATATCAAACAATGGTAAAATATATATTTCTTTAATTATTTAGTAGCAAAGGGCTTGATATGGATAAAAAAAAATCATTAGAAATTGAGATTTTTGATAACATAGATAAGGAGTTTGAAGAGGAGTTTTATAACTATTCAGAAACTCTGGAGTATGCAAAAGGCACATCTCCCTTTCTAAGCAATGATTTGTTGAAATATTTTTATATAGTCCTAGACGGGAAGATAAAAACATATCAGATAAATTTTGAGAACTCTAAAGAACAAACCCTTTTTATTTATCAAAGAGGGGATATGTTTGATATCGTATCTCTTCTAGATAAAGAGCCGCATGAGGTTATATATGAAGTTTTACAAGATTGCATAGTTTTACGACTGCCAATAGAAAAAGTTAGATTTTGGGTCAACGGTAGTACATCTTTTAAGAATTTTTTTTTCCCGTATGTAGCTTCTAAAATAAGATATACTGAGAATTTGGCTACAGAGCTCTCTTTATATAGCGTAAAGGAGAGATTAATGCATCTGCTTGTCGAGAGTATTAATCCAAATAGCCATTTTAAGTATAAACTACTAAACAACCTATCAAACGGCGAGATATCTAAACTGCTTGGAACTGTTAGGCATGTAATCGAGAGAGCAATCAAAGAGTTAAAACAGGAAAAAGTAATAAAAACAAGCAGAAAAAACATAACAGTTATAAATGTTGAAAAACTTCTTGAAAAAACAACTAAAATGCTACATAAGTAGCATAACTTATTTTTTAAATGGTATATAATATCTCTAACTTAAACGAAAGAGTTTGAGTAAATATATTATTTATCAAGGAGATAGCAATGTTGATTTCAAGATATTTAACTCCCACAGAGTCATATAAAAGAAGAGTAGGAGTTGACTTTTTTAATGATTTTTTAAACTCCCTAGAAGATGTGAGCAAGAGTGACGCTTTGGCTGACTTTAAACCTTCGGTAAATACAAGAGAAGGCAAAGAGGCTTATCATGTAGATGTTGATTTACCGGGTGTTAAAAAAGAGGATATAGATATAAGCGTTGAAGATAATACTCTTTGTATATCCGGAAAAAGAGAGACAAAAGAAGAGGTTAAAGAGGAGGATTATTACAGAGTAGAGAGTAGCTACGGTAAGTTTCAAAGAAGCTTTACTCTTCCTGAGAATATAGATGCAGAAAACATAAGAGCAGCTTGTGAAGATGGTGTACTTGAAGTTATAATCCCAAAACTTAAAGTTATAAAAAACTCTGCTAAAAAAATAGAGATTAAGTAATAGGAGCAAATTATGGATATTGTAAAAAGTTCAAAAAAGCTTATGAATAAAGTTGAAGAGAAGGTTGAAAAAGGGATGGATGTCGTAAAAGATACATTTGACAATGTGGCTAGACATCTACCTTTTGCTAACTTGGCAAAGCACTCAGATGATACTTTTAGCATAGAGGTTGATTTACCGGGTGTTAAAAAAGAGGATATTGACATAAAAGTAGAAGATGGATACTTGACTATAAGTGCGCAAAGAAAATATAAAAACGAAGTAAAAGAGGATGATTATTACCTTTGTGAGTCAAGTTTCGGAATGTTCTCTAGAAGCTTTGCAGTATCTGAGAATATAAACAAAGATAACATAGATGCAAAGTATGAAAACGGTAGGTTATATATAACCCTTGAAAAAGCAGAGTCTAAAAAAGCGAAAAAAATCGATATAAAATAGTGTTGAAAATTCCGCCTCAATCTAATAAAATAATATTAAGATTGGCAGCGGGATTTTATACTTTTTACTTCAATAAAGAGATGATTTTATCTAAAATATTCTTATCATCAAAATCTCTTCCGCCTATGGCTTTATAAACAATATCTCCTTTTTTATCTACTACAAATGTGCTTGGCAGTCCAATTGCTCCCCACTTTTGCATAGTTTTTGAATCTTTATCATAGAGAACATTAAAGGTTAGGGGTGGTTCTACGTCGTTCATAAATGAGAGCACAGGATCTTCATCTTCCCCGACATTTACAGCTAAGACAACTACGCCTTTGTCCTTTAAACCTGAGTATAATCTCTCAAGTGAACCCATCTCTTTTCTGCAAGGCGGACACCAAGTCGCCCAAAAGTTTACTATGACAACTTTACCTTTTAAATCTTCTATATTTATAATCTCTTCTTCTGTATCTTCTAGTTTTAAACTTGGAGCAACTTTTGATGGAGAGACTTCCGTAAAGTGTTTTGTTAATCCTGCTTGATTAGCTTTTAAGTTTAATGCACCCAATAAAGCTAAAATTATTAGTGATTTATATATATTATTTAACACAATTAATTCCTTCTATTGTAAGTTCATGATGTTTACCTTTTACATCCCAAACTACCGTTATATCAAAGCTGCTTCCTAATGGTAAATCTACAGACAACATCCCTTGATTCCAATCACCTTTTGGCTCATACACCTGCTCCTCCGGCATTTGGGCTAATCTAAAAGCTATCCATGCAGATGGATTTGCTTTAGTTGCTTCTAGCCAATAATCATTTGTTCTTATAGGGTATGAAATGCCATCTTTTGTAGCAAACCAATTTTTGCGAAGATAATGAATAGTATCTATTTCATTGTTATTTTTTAAAGTAGTTGTATAGACACAAGTCTCAGAGTAAGGTTCAATCTCTTCTAAACTAAATCCCCTAGCAATATAAAAGGCACCAACAGCAGTCGCATTTATCTGATTTATCGTAAATGTAACGCCATCTTTTGTTTTTTGCTCGGCAAAACTAACTGTTGAGATACCTACAATGGCGAAAAATATTAATAATACTGTCTTATTCAAAATGTAAGTACCTTATCACTTTTAATTACCCACTCAGCTAAAATTTGCATAGTTGAAGAGATATTCTCATCAAAGTAAGGCTCATTTTTAAAAATACCACATCGCGCATTGCATGTACCGCATGCTTGAAGCTTAACACCATCAGCATACATTTTTTTTAGCATATCGACTAAGTCATAATCATAACTCTGCGGCTTCATGCTCTTATCTCTTGCCAAATCGACTGCATCATTCATCAAAAATATATTAACATCTTCTCCATTTTTATGAAGCGTATCTGCCAAACGCAAGGCATTCCAAGTAATATCACTCCCATCATAGGGCTGATAGTTTAATACTATAGTAACCATTTTATTTTCTCCTAATTATTTTTGTGGGCATACTCATGGATGTTTGAGAATTTTAAATAGCTTTTATGCTTCCACATTTTAGTACTAAATCTATCTATACCATTTTTAGCCAAACAGGTACAGGATTACTAATCATATCTAAAACAGGAGATGTTTTCTTGACATATTCAAATAATTTTTCTAGCTCCTCTTTGGAAGCATCCGCATCTACAATGCAAGTTACTGAGATATTTTCATAGCCTGCTCTATTTGCATCTGAGAGTCCAAGAAAGGCTTCTAGATTAATGTCGCCTTCTAGATTAAATTGTAAAGATTTAATAGTTATATTTTGAGCCGAAGCATTATAAACAAACCCTGTACATAAGCAAGAAGCCAGAGCATGCAGCAAGGCTTCTACCGCATTTGCTCCATTGTCTGAACCAAGTAAAATAGCCGGTTCATCTCCCTCTATGATTAATGCTTTTTTGCGGGAGGTGTTTTCTGTTTTAGCTCCATAAAAATCTTTGATTTTAGTTTGACAATGACCACCGCTAATCCAATTTGTCTGAGAACGAAATTGAAATTTTGCTATTTCAGGATCTTCTTTAATTGCCTCAATTGTTCCTATTAAGTTCTCAACATTGACCCCATTTTTTATATTTGCTTTAGCGCTCATGCTACTTCCTTTTTTAAATTTGCCTTATAGAAAACAGATTTTGATTCAAAACGTTAAGTGAAGGTTAACGTTAATTTTAATCTAACTAGGCTTAAATGAAAATAAATAGGATTGTATGTTTTATCTTGAACTATGACAATGGGTATTAAACTGAACTTTACAAAACGATAGGGTATAATTTGTAGTACTAAAAAAAGATTTAAAGAGGTAATAATGGAGTATAAAATGTCTGAATTAGTTGCAAAAACAGATGTGCCAAAATCAACTATTCTCTATTATATTCGAGAGGGTTTACTTCCTCAAGCAAAAAAGATTAAATCAAATGTGCACCGTTATAGTGATGAACATATTGAGCTTATAAAATATATTCAGTATATGCAAAAACAACTAGGGCGCTCAATCGAGCAGATACGCTACTCTATACAAAATAGAAATAAATCTTTTTCTAGCTCATTTCAAATGTTAGAGCCGCTAATGAATACTTTAAGCGGGCTGCCCTCATACGTAGAATATTTTACTAAAGAACAATTTATAAAAAAATTTGATTTAGACAAAGACTTAGTAGAAAAACTCCTAAAAGACTCTATTTTAGTACCAACCTCAAGTGATTCTTTTACAGAAAAAGAGTTCTCTATTGTAGAGTTAGTTATGAATTATCAAAAAGTTGGTGTTAGTTATGAAATCTTAAAATCTTATGCCTTACATGCAAACAAACTAAGTAAACTTGATCATCTTATAAAACTTCAACTATGTGAAGCAAGAACTGATGAAAACTTCTCAAGTGTTTGGAATATAATGTTTGAGACTTTTTTTAATGCAAAAGAGTATATTTTTAAAAGACACACTTATAAACTACTTCTTAATGACTTGAAAAATGAGGTATTGGAATCTAAAGAAGCAGAAAAACCGATGTAAAATAGCATCTTGTTAGCTTCTTGCCGTAAGGCAAGAAACTTTAAAACATATTTACTACACCATAATCAAGCATCTCTTCAAACTGTTCAGGAGTAAGAACGGCTTTTACTTTTTCAATGCAGCCTAGATGTAATTTTGTCAGCTCAGCTCTTAGCTTTGCTATTTCATCGACAGCAGGATATAGCGCTGTTACATTTTGACTCTTATGCTCAAAAGAGACTTTTTGCATTAAATCAAGTTCAAGTTTTTTAATAACAAGAGCTTTTTTTGCAGCCTCTGCCATCAACTCGGTTTTTATTTTAAGTATGGCGTCAATTTGTTCTTGTGATAACTCCAAGTTAGAGCTAGATGGGTCATAAAGCGTCATTCCAACTAGGTAAGGAAGGTTTTTTGGTATTAAAAAGTAGTCTTTTGGAAAATTCTCTTTTCCTACAAACGCCCCTGCAGGACCAGCTATTTTCTCCATTTTAACTACGTCTTGTATAGGAGCAGGAAGATTTGGCTCTGCTACTGCTGACACGCTTAGCATTAAAGAAAGTAATGCAACTTTTGTTACTGTTTTCATATATGTTCCCCTTTAGATGTGGTGCCTTCATTATACAGCCCTATATCCAATGAAAACTAAATAGTTTAAAATTATCGGCTTAGTTCAATCGCTTTTTTTACACAAGAGTCTAAAGATGTAGTCTCAGAGACATAGGGAATTATATTGGGTGGAAAATATTTTTTTGTAGTGTGCCCGATTGAGACCGCTTTATAGCTCTCATCCCATAGTGCATTTTTTAAAAAACACTCTATGGTAGAGGGGGAGGAGAAGATAATTACGGAGTTTTTTGGAAGTTTTATCTTTTTTTTAATATCTACACAGACTGTTTGATAAACAATTGCCTCATCACAGAGTACGCCGCTTGTATTAAGCGTATTTACTAGATTTGAAACAACTTTTGAACCTCTTATGTAGAGTACTTTTTTATTTTTCAAAAGAGGAACTAACTCATCTGCAAACTCGTTTCCATGTTTTTCTTTGCTTACAAATTTTATTTTTGCACCTAAGTTGCTTGCAACCTTAGCAGTTTGAGGAGCAATAGCATAAATGGGTTTTGTTTTCCACGACTTATTGTATGAGTTTAGAGACAAAATAGCATTTTTAGAGGTAAAGATAATAGCATCATATTTTGAAAAGTTGATTTCAGTTTTTATAGTTTCAATCTTAATAACAGGGAGGTTTTTCGCCCATTTTACTTTTTTATCATTTAGTACATATATATTTAAAGTGCTATTTCGTATGTTTTCAACAAAAGAGCTAATGTACCTTTTAATTTTTGAAAAAACATTATCTTTTGCATTTAGTACAAGTGATTTTTTCTCATCCACAAAAAAATTTATATTATGTTTACTTAACAAGTATGTTATTTTGATAAGTTCTTCAAATATGTGATCATTTGAATAGGTTCTATCGAGTATAAAAGAGTTACTGCTCTTTTCATACTCATAATAGATAAGATTTAAAGGCTCAATAAGTTTTTCTATGTTTTTCATGGTAGAGATAATAACATCATCTTAGTAAATATTTTTACTGAAATGTAGTTCCACCGTCAACTACGATAGTCTGTCCGGTAAGCCAAGATGAGCCATCTTTGCAAAGAAACAGACATGCGCCCGTCAAATCTTCTGCAACCCCCATTCTAGATAGTGGGGAGCGACGTATCACTTCACTCTTGACCTCTTCATAATTTGGAAAAGCCTTTAGCGCATCAGTGTCAATCGGTCCACCGCTTACCGCATTTACGCGTATATTTTTTTCACCTAACTCTGCAGCTGCATAACGAACCATAGCTTCAACAGCCGCCTTATTTGCTCCATGCCCTGCATAGTTTGGGGTATATACAAGATTACCGGTAGAGCTCATGCTTATAATGCTTCCGCCACCTGTTTTTTCCATTCTTTTAGCAGCCTCTTGTGCACCGACTACAAAAGCATCAACAGTTGCAGTGTAGATGTTGTTTAAACCTTTTGGCTTAAGCCTCATAAAAGGACCAAATCCACCGACTACTGCACGACCGGAGATAATAGCGTTTGATATAAAAAAGTCTAGTCTGTCAAAATCTTCATCAAAAAGTTTATATACATCTTGGTAAGTTAACGGTTCTAAAATATCTAGTTTGTAAGCACGGGCTTTAACGCCATATTTTGATTCTATGTCAGCAATTATCTCATTTGCAGTATCCGCTTTTGTTGCATAAGTAAATGCCACATCACACCCTTCTTGAGCAAAAGCATATACGATTGCTTTGCCGATTCCACGAGTTCCGCCACTAACAAATAGAGTTTTTCCTCTCATTTCATAATCCTTTAATTTCATAATTTTTCATAGCACTCTCTAGTTTTTTCATATTTTGCGCACTAGGAGCAACAAGAGGAAGTCTGTACTCTAGAGTCTTGAGTAATCCTGCAATATACATAGCGGCTTTTATCATGATAGGGTTTGATTCTATAAATAGAGCTTTGTTGATTGAAAAAAGCTTGTCATTTATAGCCTTTGAGGCTTTAAAATCACCACTAAGAGCAAGGCGTACCAACTCACTTTTTAAATCGGGAAGTAGATTTGCTGAAACAGAAGTTATGCCTGCTCCGCCGTTAGCAAGCATAGGGTAGTCAATAGCATCATCACCTGAGAAAACTTTAAGTTCAGGTCTGCGCGAGAGAAGTTCCACGCTTCTCTCAAGGCTTCCTGTCGCTTCTTTAATGCCGTATATGTTTTTAACATCATCAAATAACCTTATAACGGTATCGGCAGTTATGTCAACAACGGTACGCCCCGGTACATTATATAGCATAAAAGGGAGTTCGCTAACAGATTCGGCAACAGCCTTGTAGTGTTGGTACAGTCCCTCTTGAGACGGTTTAACATAGTAGGGTGCAACAGAAAATATTGCATCAACTCCACACTTTTGTGCTGTTTTTGCGGCTTCTATTGCTTCTGCGGTTGAGTTGCTTCCTGCGCCCGCAAGAACTTTTGTATCAGTTCCTTTGCAGACCTCTACGGCTATCTCCATGCATCTTTTATCCTCTTCGTAAGTAAGAGTAGCACTCTCACCGGTAGTTCCAACCGGACATACTGCATTTATGCCGTTTTTAATCTGTCTTTTTATCAGATCCGCATAAGTCTGTTCATCCAGTTTTCCATTTTTAAATGGAGTAATTAGCGCAGTCGTTGAACCTGTTACTATATTCATCTAGTTTCCTTTTTTAAAATTAGTGTTGTTGATTTGTCAAAATCAAAGTACTTTTGTGCAACTTCTTGTACATCTTCTTGTCTGATTTTTTCAATATTCTCTTCATATGTTAAGAGTGGTGTCAAATCTCCACGTACAAGGTAGCTTCCAAAAAGGTTTGCTACCGAGGTTGAGCTCTCTAGTGAGTAGATGAAGTCCGCTTTTGAGTTTATTTTTACCTTCTCAAGCTCTTTTTGTGACACAGGCTTATTTTTTATAAGTTCTATCTGTTTTATAAGCTCATGTTCAACATCCTCAGCTTTTACTCCCGGGTTACAAGTAGCTAAAAATATAAAAAGCCCCGGATCTATATTTTCCATATTGTAAGCATAAACACTATTAACAAGATGTTTTTTGTCTATGAGTTCTTTATAGAGTCTAGAGCTTTTTCCCGAAAATAGTATTTCAGAAATTGCACTAAGTGTCACTTGGTCTTTATGTTTAAAGTTAGGAATATGAAATGTAATAGCAATCATTTCAACTTCACTCTCTTTTTTAATTATGACTCTTTTTGGACCATCTTGCTCTGGCTCTACAAACTTAAACTCAGGGATTGTAGTTCCGTTTTTAATATCTCCGAACTCTTTTTTGGCTTTTTTAAAGACCTCTTTTGGATCAACATCGCCCGTTACCATTAAAATGGCATTGTTTGGCTGGTAGTAAGTTTTGTGAAAATCTTTAATATCTTGAAGTGCCCATGTCTGAATATCGTTCATAAAACCAATCGGTGTCCAGTGGTACGGATGGTAAACGTAAGCGTTGTTAAACATTGCAAAGTAGAGATAGCCAAGCGGAGAGTTTTCTGTTCTCCAGCGTCTCTCTTCTGCCACTACGTCGCGTTCAGGCTGAAACTCTTTATCTTTGAGATTTAGATTTTGCATAAGTTCTGCATAGAGCTCAAGTGATTTATCAAGATTTTTTGTACTTGATTTTATGTAGTAGTGTGTGTAGTCAAAGCTTGTAGAAGCATTATTAATACCGCCTACGCTTTTGACCTCTTTGTCAAATTCACCGGCATCTAGATTTTTTGTAGATTTGAAGTTCATGTGCTCTAACATGTGAGCTATTCCCGTTTTGCCCATAACTTCGTTTCTGCTTCCGACCTTGTAAAAAATATCGGTACTGATAACATTTGTGTTGTTCTTTAGTGGAATAACAACGATTTGCAGTCCGTTTTTAAGAGTTTTTGTTTCATATTTTGGTAGTGAAGATGACATTAGTGTTCCTAAGATTAGTGTGAGTGCTAAAAAAATTTTCATGCTATTTTCTATCCGCGCCTATTGCTTGTGTGATATTAGTATATCCATCAGCTCTTATTAGCTCTGTGAGCTCAATATTTATATTTTTTATCAAATCTGGTCCGCCAAAAATAAGTCCGCTATATATTTGAACAAGAGAAGCACCGGCTTTTATGCGTCTGTATGCCTCTTTAGCAGAGTCAATTCCGCCGACGGAGATAAGTGTGGTTTTGCCAAAGAGTTCTTTTGCCACAGCTTCAAATATCTCAAAGCTCTTTTCCTTAAGCACTGCACCGCTAAGTCCGCCTATATCTTTTGGGTTTTTTACAAGTGAGTAGTCAATAGTTGTATTTGTAGCTATTATACCATTAGCACCGCACTCTACTGCTAGTTTTGTTAATGACACCGCATCTTCTTTGCTCATGTCGGGTGCAATTTTTAGTAGTATAGGCTTGCTTGTTATGGTTTTTGTCTCAGAAAAGAGTCTTTTTATAAACTCCTCATTTTGTAAATCTCTAAGACCGGGAGTGTTTGGTGAAGAGATGTTTATTACCAGATAATCACCTAGTTCATGTAGAGCTTTTATGAGAGTTGTGTAGTCGTTTATAGCTTCAGCATCGGGGGTGACTTTATTCTTCCCTATATTTATACCAATAGGAGTAGTAAAAGGAAATCTTGTTTTTAATCTTTTTTGAACTTTTAGAAGTCCGTCATTATTAAAGCCCATCGCATTTTGAATAGTTTGCTCCTCAATATGTCTAAACATTCTAGGTTTTGGATTTCCCTCTTGAGGCTTTGGCGTAACGGTGCCTATCTCTGTAAAACCAAATCCTAAAATCTGCATACCGCGAATCATGGTCGCATTTTTATCAAACCCTGCACCAAGACCCACCGGATTTAAAAATGTACGCCCAAATAGCTCTTGCTTTAGGATATTATTTGTTATAAAGTGGGATTGTAAAAAGGGGTTAAAAGGTATCTGACAGATATTTGGCAATCTAAGTGCAAACTCCGCAAGATGATGCGCACTCTCAGGTTCGAGCTTAAATAGCCAAGGTTTTATAGTCCGGTAATCTATCATGAAGTTGCCTCTTTAGCTTTATTAAAATTTAGTGATTATACTCAAAAAAGGTAAAGGAGAGTTGATGCTCTTGGCTATTATACTAAGTGTTCTTTCTCATTTCTTAAAAATTCAAGAAAAAATACCAAAAATATTGAGAGAATTAGCCCTGTTATAAAAGCAACAGCTATGATAAGTTTTTTCTTTGGTGCATTTATTGGAGAATCATCTATATTTATATCGCCAATCTGTTTTGTCATTATGTAGTTACTATAAAAATTAGCTTTTTCTTTATGTCTGTCTAGTATAAAAGAGACAGCTTTATTTAAATCTCTTTTTATTAAATCTTTGTTGCTGTTTGAAGTAGCAAGTTCGAGTAACTTATTTGTACTTCTGGGAGTGGAAGCAGATAAGTTTTTAAATTGAGTAGATATTACAGCGGATAAATTATTAGGATTATCAAAATAGCTAGTTCCAAAATTCTCACTCTGAATTTCACCTATCTCTACTAAAACTTTACCTTGATAAATTGGTGTTGGGTTTTTCATTAAAGCATAAACAGTAGCAACAAGAGTAACCACTAAAGTTATTAAAATTATTTTTGTTTTATGTTTTATTAGAGTTTTAAAAAGTTCTCTTAAATCTATCTCATCTTTTTGTATAGCATAACTGCTGTTACTGTTCATAGTTGTTTTCCTTTATTTTACATATAAAAATAGAATAATACAAAGATACACCTTTTATCTTTCTTGCCTAATATAAGATGCTTTTATGTGCAAGTTCTAACATCTCTTTGTCTCCTGAGCTGTCTCCGTAAGCGTAAACTACTTTATAATCTTCTACTTTTAAAAACTCTTTTATGCGACTCTCTTTCTCTTTACCGTGGCAGTTTTTAGTTAAAAACCTGCCGGTAAATTCTCCCTCTTTAAACTCAAGCCGAGTTGAGAGAAGTTCTATGTTGTTTTTATCACACCATGGCTGTAGCCAACACTGCATTGAAGCGGAGACTATAACGACTCTATCGCCGTTACTTTGATGCTCTCTTAAGATATTTAACCTCTCTTGATTTATAATCAAATCAAGCTTTTCATGAGAGAAATCTCTAGCTCTTTTTTTAAAAAGCTCCTCACTTACACCTTTGAAAAAGATTCTAAAAAGATGCTCTTTTGCTGCACTATTACTCATGATTTTTGTTTGCCAAAGAACCAAATAGGGAAGAAACTTAAACATCTTAATGAAGTACTCTTTTTTGCCTACGCTATATTTTAAAAACTCATCAAGAGAGTCTTTTGTAGTAAGTGTGCCGTCAAAATCAAAGAGTGCTAAATTCATCTACTCTCACCGCTGTAGTATCTCTCTTTAAAGTAACATCTGCCAATCGGAAGCCATTTGGGGATATTATAGAACTTCTCATTTTGAAAATCAAGATATAGCATTTTGTAGTTTTCATAGTTAAACTTTTGGCATGAGGCTGCAAAAAAATCTGCACCTTCAACTTTAAAACTATTTAGTGTGTAGGAGCTGCAGACCTCTTGGAGCTGCTTCTCATTAATCTCTCTTTTGTTAAACAGAGTTATATCGCTCTTATCTAGAGTTCTAACATCCAATAGTTTGTCATCAAATCTGCCATATTTTGAGTTGTTAAATAGAACCGTTATCTCTTTTTTGCAGTAGTGTGAGAGAACTGAGGCAGTTGAGTAGCTGTATGTAAAAATTCTCTCATCGTCAAAAGCATCAAGCTCATTGCATATAGCTTGCGGCTTTGTGTACATGATGATATCGGAATATTTTTTATGCTCCTTTAGCAGTGACGTAGGAAGAAGTAAAATAATAAGAACAATTGCTGCATGAGCAAATGTAAAAATAGCGTTGTATTTAAAAAGCTTGGCAGATTTTTTACTCTCTAAAAATACAAAGAGTAAAAATATATACGGTATAAAAATTAAAAACCAGTGAAGTCCTATTTTGTTTTTTAGCGAGACTACCAAAAAGATAAAAAAAGCAAGGCTGAGGATGGAGATAAGTAGTTTAAGTAGTTGCGTTCTCTGGAATCTAGATTTTAGTAAATAGTAGGCTCCCCAAGGAGTTAATATATATAAAATAAGTCCAAAATAGCCAAGAACTGTACCGATGGAGTAGCTGCTATCTTCTGTTCTTGCAAAGAAGTTAAAGAGTATGTTGTTCCAGCAACTGTTGTAGTTGAAGTAAAGATTTTGGGCGATAAAGAGTGATGCAAGGACAGTAACAACAAGTACAGTTTTTATAGCTTTTAACTTGTAGATATAGAGTGAAAATATAAGCAGCGATAACATTAAAAAGAGTGCAAAATATTTACTTAAAAATGCAGAACCTAAAAATATACCCGCAAGAAGAGCGTATCTCAGCCACTCCTTTTTCTCAAGCGAATAGAGTAGAAAGAGAGTTCCTAGCGAGCTAAAAAAGAGCAGGGCGACATCATTTGTCATAAGCACAAGCAGTATGTCAACAGGGGAAGCCAAGAAAATAAGCGCTGCATAAAAAGCACTCTTTTTTTCAACTTTATAAAGAAGGGCGATTTTGTAGATGACAAAAGCGGTAACAAATGTGGTGATGACGGCAAATAGCCTGAAAAACATATGAGAATCGCTGATATAACTCATAAGATAAATAACCCAACCGACCATTGGAGGGTGATCGTAGTAGCCCATACTTAAGTTGTCTGCCCACTTAATAAAATAGGCTTCATCGCCCGTTAATGGCAGAAGTATAAGAATTAAAATCTTAAGAGCAAAGATTGCAAAGAGGGTGTTAATCTCTTTTTGATAACTCTTTATCATATGCTCATTTTCTTAAATATGAACTCTGGGATATGTTTTATGACTAGCATTATAAGCATCCAGATGCTTTTTGTATAGAGAATATTTCTGCCTTTTTGTTGCGCGTTAAATATATCTTCTGCAATATCTTGAGGCTGTGCTGTAAGTTTTTCCGGCAGATCAAGATTTTCAGTCATTTTAGTGTTTACAAAGCCGGGTTTTACAGTGAGGACTTGTACGCCGCACTCATATAGTCTGTTTCTAAGACCGCTTAGATATGTTGAAAAAGCAGCTTTAGCACTTCCATAAATATAGTTAGCTTTTCTACCTCTATCTCCTGCAACAGAACTGACACCTACTATAAAACCTCTTCTGTGACTCTCAAAATCATTTGCTACTATGTTTAAGATACTTACCGCACCTGTATAGTTCACGTTGATGGTATTTAGAGTCTCGTTCCAATTTTTTTGTGCTGTTTTTTGCTCTGTCATGTAACCTGAGACTACGATAACGCCAAGAGGTTTCTCCTCAAGCTTTGTATAAAAATCTTCATGAGTGTCGTAAGCTGTTATATCAAACTCTTTTAGCTCTACTTTTACACCGCTTCTGACTTCAATATCTTGTTTTAAATCCCCTAAAGACTCACTCTCTCTTGCCGCTAGATAGAGGTTGTAGCCATTTTTGGCATAAGTTCTAGCCACCTCTTTTGCAATGTCGCTCTTAGCGCCTATTATTAGAACATAACTCATATTTGCACCCTTTTTGATTGTAATGAATGTAGTTTCTTATCCATGTTGTTCTCTCTTCTGTACTCTCTAAATTTCTCTATTTGAGGATAACCCTTCTCAAACGTCTCTTTGCTTACTCGCACATCTTTTGTGAGATATATACGACCGCCGAATTTGACTACTACCTCATCAAGAGCGCTAAGAAGTTCAAAAAGTCCATCTTCTATCTTAAAGTCAAGTGCTAAAGAGTAGCCCTCTATTGGGAAAGATAGGTAATTTTTGTTCTCCTTACCGTAGAGTTTTAAAACTGCTAAAAATGAGCCTTTTCCTGAGGCAGAAATCTTAGTAAGTATCTCTTTTAAACCCTCATAACTATGCTCTTTTGGCAGTATAAATTGGTACTGCGTAAAACCGCCTTTGCCGTAGATGCGGTTCCAATTTCCTATGGCATCAAGCGGATAGAAAAATGTATCAATACCTACTTTTTGTTTAGAGATGCCATCTTTTGCTTTTGCGTAGTAGAGCCAGTTAAAGGCTTTTACAGTGAGCTTGTTTAGGGCAAAGGAGGGAAAATTAAAGGGTATGCCAAGCTTCATTTTGCTTCTGTACTCAAGGTTTCCGTCATCAGCAAAATCACCTACCATAAGCAGACACTTCCCTAACTCCTCATCTTTTGCCAGACAATCTATCCATGCAACGGAGTAGGGCATCTCTTTGTGATTTTCAAAAGCCTCAAAAGTCTCTTTGAGGTTTTTTGTCTTTATGGTTGTCTGTTTTATAAACTGTGAGTTTATCTTCTTTAGCGATAGTTTTGCACTGAGTATTACGCCGGTTAGCCCCATTCCTCCGCAAGTTGCATAAAAGAGCTCATCCCCTTTTTTACAAACTTTTGTATCTCCGTTTGGCAACATAATTGTAAACTCTTCTACAGACTCGCTAAAACACCCCTCGATATGATGGTTTTTTCCATGCACATCACTTGCAATCGCTCCGCCGACAGTTATTAGTTTAGTTCCAGGAGTAACCTTTAAAAACCAGCCTCTCTTAACAACCGAGTCAACTATTTCGCTAAGAAGCACGCCTGCTTGACATGTCAAGATGCCGTTTTGCTCATCAAACTCTAAAAAATTGTTGTAGTTCTTGCAGTAGAGTATATTTTCGTTTATGGCGCTATCTCCGTAACTTCTGCCGTTTCCAAATGGTATAAACTCACTAGTGTTGTCAATATACTCATGTAAGCTCTTCGTATCTCTTAGAGAAAATTTTTGATTTTTGATTTTTGGGTACATTCCCCAGCTAATTAAACTCATAATTTAATCCTTAAATACAAATTTTTTATCTAAAAAATACTTCACGACATAACCGATGCTAAGACCCACTACCGCGCCGACATATTTGGCATTTTCGCTCTCATACATGTAGTCAAATCCAATCTCAAAGCCCCAGAAGATAAAAGTTGTGAAAACTCCCATGAGTGAGTAGAGAAAGAACTTCTTACCGTCATCTTTTTTGCTCTTTGGAGTGTGAAAAAAGATATATTTTTTATCCAAGATATATTTTAACACTAAACCTGCAACAGTTCCCATAAACATAGCAACATATAGCGACAATATACCATCATAAATCAAAAAACTAAGATATTGAAACATGATATTGACGACAGTCGATATCAGCGCAAAAACGGTATATTTAAAGGCAATCATATAAACTTTGTAATCCCTATAAAACTAATGAGCCACAGAATAATTGTCACTTTTAAAAACCTATCTTTTATTAAAATCTTTGTAGGACTTGCGCTATCTTGCTCCACAAAGGTTATCTGCATATACCTGAGAACTCCGAGGATAACAAAAAAAGATGTCAAATAGAGGTAGTTACTGTTGAGTCTCTGGGTGACTTCTGGGGAGATAGTGTACATTATGTAGCTAAGGATGACGACTCCTGCCATAAGTACCATCGAAGCGTTTACAAACTCAAGGTTATAGCCATCTATATTTTTTCTTGTCTCTTGACCGCCAAGTGATAGTAAAACATCGTCTCTTCTTTTTGCCAAAGCTAAAAATATCGCTAAAAGAAAAGTTAGCAGGATTATCCACATAGATAGCTCAACGTCAGTAACTACCGAGCCTGCAAAGAGTCTTAGCACAAAACCCGTTGCGATTATAAAAATATCTAAAATCGAGATGTGTTTTAGCTTTATGCTGTATAGAATGTTTAAGAAAAAATATATTAATAAAACTCCAAATAGTTCTATATTGAAGATAAAGGATAAAAAGAGCGATGTTGATGAGAGTAGAAACATCAAAATTATTGCACTCTTTTTAGAGATGCTTCCATTTGCTAGCGGTCTGTTTTTTTTAGTTGGATGAACCCTATCTTCTTCTATATCTAAGAGGTCGTTAAATATATATATGCTGCTTGCAGTAGCACTAAAGAGTAAGAAGGCAAAGAGGGTGTTTATGCAGTTTTGAGCATCAAAGAATGAGAGTGAAAAGAGTAGAGGCAGAAAAATAAATAGATTTTTTATATATTGATGGACTCTTAGCAGCTTGAAAATTTGACCCAAAAAGACAACCTTAACTTTTTAAGCCGATTATAACATTATAAGTATAAAATAAAAGGAAATATTACATATATGGAGAGAGATATGAGCAAAGTTTTAGTGCCGTTGGCAAATGGGTTTGAAGAGATAGAGGCGATAAATATTATAGATGTATTAAGAAGGGCAGAAATAGAGGTCATTATAGCTTCTTTGGATGATAAAAGTGCAGTTAAAGGTGCACACAACGTCACTGTTTTGGCAGATGCTAAGATAGAAGACGTTGATGTAGATTCTCTTGATATGATAGTCCTACCCGGAGGATGGGATGGAACGGTTGCTCTTCGTGATGATAAGCGTGTACAGGCTATACTCAAAGAGATGGATGAAAAAGGCAAAAATATAGGAGCTATCTGCGCCGCGCCGCTTGCTCTACATAAAGCGGGCGTGCTTAAACATAACTATACATGCTATCCGAGCATAGAGGAGCAGATTAGAGAGGATGGTTTTAGTGATAAGAAGATGGTAGTTGAGGATGGCAATGTTATGACATCACGCGGACCCGCAACGGCTATTTGTTTTGCGCTTGAGATTGTTAAAAAGCTAAAGGGGAATCAGAAGTATCTTGATGTTAAATCTGCTCTTTTGGCTGAGTACTGTAACTAACTCTTTTATGCTTTAGAGAGTTTTTTTAAAAACTAGGTTTTTAAGACTCCTCTCTTCATCTTGGCTTGCAAACTCTTTTGGATTTTCAAGACGCTCTATAAGTCTAAAATCGGGAGCAAACTCTTGTATAAGCTCTATCAAAAAAGTTGAGTCTAAATCAGGCGAGTTTAGGCAAGCTAGGAGTATGCAATCATCAGACGCAATATCCGGTAATTTTTTTATAATCTTCTCATAATCTTTTGTTGCCTCAAAGCTCCCTTTTTGAAAGGTCGGCGGGTCGATGATAATCAAATCAAAAGGTCCCTTTTTTTTGATGCGAGAGAACGATTTTAATATGTTGTATGGTAAAAAACTGACACCTTTTGTATCAATGTCATTTAGATGATGGTTTGAGCGTCCTACCGAGAGTGCGCTTTTGCTCATATCTATGTTTGAGACACTCTGTGCACCTCCAAGTTTTGCCGCAACGCTAAAAGCGCAAGTGTAAGAGAAGAGGTTTAGAACATTTTTATCTTTGGCGTTTTCTCTTACGAAATCTCTGCCGTTTTTCATGTCAGGAAAGTAGAGGCTGTTTTGGTTTGATAGAAGATTTAGTTTAAACTTTATACCGTTTTCAAGAGCAAAAAGATTCTCTTGAAGCTCCCCGATTAAAACTTCACTTAGAGATCCTTTTATGTATCTTCGTTGTACTACTAAAGTTGTGTGTCTTGAAGTTTTTACAAAATCCTTTAGCATCTCTAAAAGCGCATCTTCATTTGCTTCTTTAAAATATATAGCCACGCTGAGTATCTTATCTACCGAGTCTATTGTTAGATGCCTCCAACCTTCATATAAACCGCCTCTGCCATGAAAAATTCTCTTAAACTCATCTGTTAATCCATCCGAGTTTTTCTCAAGAAGAGTTTTTAATTTATCTATATCCATTTTATGCCTGATTTTTTTTGTATAATTTTAGCTATTAATGCACTAAAAGGCAAAACTTGAATACAAAAGTAGTTGTTATCGGCGGAGGTTACGGAGGGCTTAGGGCTGTTGAGTTTTTATCTAAAGATGCCGGTATAGACATCGTTCTAATTGATGAAAACCCATATCACTATCTTCAAACTGAAGCTTATGGATATATTGCAGGCAAATTTGATATGCATGACTTGGCAATTGACTTAAAAGAGTGGTGTGACGGCTTTGAAGGTAGGGTCAAGTTTATTCATGACAAAGTAGTAAGTGTTGATTTTGACAAAGAGTTAGTAAAGAGCGCTTCTTCTGTAATAGATTATGATTACCTAATCATAGCAACAGGTGCGAAAACAAACTTTTTTTCCTTTATAGAGGGGTTAAAAGAGCACAGCTATGGAGTAAAAAATCTTCATAGAGCTTTTAATTTTAGAGTTGAATTTGAAAATCTAATATATAAAAAACTGCAAAATACAAAAGAGAGCGAAGATATAAACTTAGTCATAGGCGGGGCAGGATTAAGCGGTGTAGAAGTTGCAGCTGAGATGGCACATGTGATAGAGGAGTATAAAAAAACTATCGGAGATAGGGTAAAAAGCATAAAAATCTATCTCATAGATGCGAGTAAAACTATTTTACCCGGCATGAGCGAGTTTATTATAAAAAATACCCAAAAAAGGTTAGAGTCTTTAGATGTAAATATCTTAACTGAGACTTTTATAGATAGGATGGATGAGAGTTATATCTACTTTAAAGACTCTCAAAAACTAAAATATCACTCTATGATTTTTACAGGCGGTATAAAAGCATCAGATTTAAACGACTCGCTGGATGTAGAGAAAAACAGCATCTCTCAGTTTATTCCAAATAGAGATCTAAGTATAGATACACGAGGAAATGTCTTTGCAGTAGGGGATTGCGTTGAAATAAAAGATGCAAAAGGAGAGATACTTCCTCCTACGGCGCAGAGTGCTGAGAGAAGTGCAGAGTATGCGGCAGAAGCTATAATAAGTAAAATAAACAAAAAGAGAGTCAAGCCGTTTGATGCAAGTATGCTTGGGATTTTTATAGCCTTAGGTGGAAAATACTCTGTTGGCGAGTTGTTTGGTTTTATAAAAGTGAGTGGATACGTGGCATATCTTCTAAAAAAGGCTATTACGAAGGTTTACTATTTTGGACTTCGCCTTCGCATAAACGCGGGATATAAAAATAGAATAAAAAAGGAGAGGTGAGGCTACACCTTCTCCCAAAAAGTCCCCTGCGCAGTATCCATTATGCTAACACCAAAGGCTAAAATCTCATCACGGAGTTTGTCCGAACTTGCGAAATCTTTTGCTTTTTTTGCTTCATCTCTTTTTTGGATTAACATATCGATTTTAGCTT